>NZ_QGSW01000270.1:0-18922 GCF_003176715.1 Micromonospora sp. S4605 | reverse complement strand
GCGACGGCGGGCGGCGGAGGGCCGGCGGCGACCGAGCCGGGCCGGCGCGCCGTTGCGGTTCGGCCGGCCCGGTCCGGTTTCTGGCATGGGGACGGGATGCGGGGGTATCACGGAAGCATGAGGGCGAGCTTCCGGCTTGGCCGGATCGCGGGCGTACCCGTCGGGGTCAACTGGAGCGTCCTGGTCATCTTCGCGCTGATCGCCTGGGGGCTGTCGGCCAACCAGTTCCCCCGGGCCTACCCGGGCGAGTCGGTGGTCGCGTACGTGCTGGCCGGGCTGGCCGCCGCGGTGGTCTTCTTCCTCGGCCTGCTCGCCCACGAGGTGTCCCACGCGATCGTGGCCAAGCGCAACGGGCTGGCCGTCGAGGGGATCACGCTCTGGCTCTTCGGTGGGGTGGCCGAGCTGAAGGGCGAGGCGAAGAACCCCGGCGCCGAGCTGCGCATCTCCGGGGTCGGCCCGCTGGTCAGCCTGGTGATCGGGCTCTTCTTCGGGGCCATCGCCGTGCTGCTCGCCCTGGCCGGCGAGGACGGGCTGCTGCTCGGCGCGATGGCCTGGCTGGCCGGCATCAACGTGCTGCTGGCCGTGTTCAACGTGCTGCCGGCCGCACCGCTGGACGGCGGCCGGCTGCTGCGGGCGGCGGTCTGGAAGGCCACCGGCGACCGGACGAAGGCGTCGGTGGTGGCCGCCCGGGCCGGCTGGGTGCTCGGCGCACTGCTGATCGGCCTGGGGCTCTGGCAGTTCCTGGCCGGCGTCGGCTTCGGCGGGCTCTGGCTGGCCCTGATCGGCTGGTTCCTGATCGGCGCGGCCGGGATGGAGGAGCGGCAGGCCCGGCTGGGCAGCGCGCTGCGCGGGATCCGGGTGGCCGACGTGATGACCCCGCAGCCGCAGACCGCGTCGGGGCAGATGACGGTGGCCGACTTCGTGGACCACTACCTCTTCGCGTACCGGCACTCGGCGCTGCCGCTGACCGAGGACGGCCGGCCGGTCGGGCTGGTCACCCTCGACCGGGTACGCGGCATCCCGGCGGACCGGCGGCCCGACACCACGCTGGCCGAGGTCTCCTGCCGGGCCGACGAGCTGGTGCTCGCCTCCCCCGACGAGCAGCTCAACGACCTGCTGCCCCGGCTCAGCGAGTGCGCCGACGGCCGGGCGCTGGTGGTCACCGAGGGTCACCTGGTCGGCATCGTCTCCCCCAGCGACATCAGCCGCGCCGTCCAACGCGGCTCCATGCGCGACGACCTCGCCCGCCACTGACCTTCTTGATCGTCTGTCGCTCAGCAGGGCCGTCGGCCCGCCGGCAACCTGCCCACCATCAGACGATCATGGAGGTCGCTCAGCGGGGGAGGTAGTGGGCCAGCAGGTCGGTGTGGAATTTGGCGTGGGGGTCGAGGCGGCGTAGGAGGGCGGTGAAGTCGGCGTACCGGGGGTAGGTGGCGGCGACGGCGTCCGGAGCCAGCCCGAACACCTTGCCCCAGTGGGGGCGGGGCGCGAACGGGGCGAGCCGCTCCTCCATTGCGGCCACCACCGGCAGCACCGCCGCCGCGTCGGCGACCCAGGTGAAGTGCACGGCGAGGCTGTCCCGGCCCTGGTTCGGGCTGAGCCACAGGTCGTCGGCGGCCACCGTGCGCAGCTCGCAGACCTGGAGCACCGGGGCGATCAGGTGGGCCACCTCGTCCAGCGCGGCCAGCGCCTCGGCCGCCGCCGCGCGCGGCAGGTGGTACTCCGACTGCAACTCCTCCCCGCTGCTCGGGGTGAAGCCGAGCCGGAAGTGCGGCAGCCGCTCGTGCCACGGGCCGGGCTCGCCGAGCTGCGCGGTGCAGTTCTCCGCCGGCATGCCGGGCACCGGGTGCCGGGGCCGGTCGGCCGCCGTCGTACCGAGCCAGTCCGCCGGGGGCGGCAGCTGGTCCGCGCGCTGCTTGCGCCAGACCTCCCGCAACCGGGGCGTGCGCCAGTCGGTGAAGACGCTGACGCTGTACGCCGAGTCGAAGGCCGCGTCCAGCGCCTCCCGGGGCAGGTCGAGCCGGACGTACTGGCGCAGGTCGAAGGTGGGCACCACGTCCAGGGTGAGCCGGGTGACCACGCCGAGCGCGCCCAGCCCCACCACCATCCCGGCGAAGCTGTCGCTCGACCGGTCCACGGTCAGCAGGTCGCCGTCGGCGGTGACCAGTTCCAGCCCGGCGACCGCGGTGGCCAGGTTGCCGATCGTCGGGCCGGAGCCGTGGGTGCCGGTGGCGACCGCGCCGGCCACCGAGATGTGCGGCAACGAGGCGAGGTTGGCCAGCGCGTACCCCTGCTCGTGCAGGAAGGTGGCGAGGTCCCCGTACCGCATCGCCGCCGGCACGGTCACGGTCCGCCGCTGCGGGTCCAGCCGTACGCTCGGCGGCAGGCCGGCCAGCGAGACCAGGTCGCCGCCGGTGTCGCCGAGGCGGTTGAAGGAGTGCCCGGTGCCGACCGCCCGGATCCGGTCGCTGCCGGCGACCAGCCGGCGCAGCTCGTCCACCGTGTCGGGTCGGTGGAACTGGTGGGCGGCGTAGCGCACGTTGCCCGCCCAGTTGCGCCGCGGCACCCCGTCGGCGGGCCGCTCGACGGCGGCCGATACGTCGGGCCGCTCGACGGCGGCCGATGCGTCGGGGCGGGTCACGTGGTCGGCCTCCGGTCGGTGGACGGGTCGCCGGTCAACGCGCCGCTCAACCTGGCCAGGGCGGTATCGACCTGCGTCGTGTTGTAGCCGCGACCGGCGACCGGCAGGCCCTCGGCCCGGGCCCGCTCGATCTCCGAGCGGGCCGCCTGCCGCTCCAGCGTGCCGCCCCAGACCAGGGCGTCCTGGCCGCGCCGGATCAGCGCGTCGACCCGGTCGGGTTGGTAGCCGCGCAGGCCGACGGTGAAGTCGGAGGTGTCGAAGGCGGCCTGGCGCAGCCCGAGCACGTCGACGAAGCGGTCCCCGCCGTGCCGGGCCAGGGCCGCCGCGATCTCCGCGGGCTTCTCCCGGACCCGGTCCAGGTCGAGCAGTTCGACAGCGGCCCGTCCGTCGCGCGGGTGGTGCCCGGTGGTCGGCAGGCCGAGGTCGGCCCCCGGGGCGGGCACCAGCAGCAGCCGGGGCGAGGCGGGACGGCCCTGCTCGGCGGGCGGCTGGTCCAGCGCCAGCGCGTCGATCTCGTGCCAGCGGATCAGCCGGCGCAGCTTCGGCAGCCGTACGGTCAGCCCGTCGGTGCCGATGGCGAACCGGAACGGGCGCAGCAGCCCGGCCAGCACCACGCCGCCGAGCAGCACGCCGCCCCCGCCGACGATCCGGTGCAGCACGGCACCGTCGCGCGCGAACAGCAGCAGCGCCGCACCCCCCAGTACGCAGACCAGGGGCAGCACCAACGCCCCCCGGTTGCGATGCAGTTCCACGTCGTACCCCCGTTCGTGGCCGTGGTTTCCGGTCTGCATCATGCGCCGACCGGGCTGGCGCCAGCACCGGTCGATCGGCCAGCGGTTACCACCGCCGTCGTCGGGGAACCCTACGCCGATGAGCACCTACCGTGATCCCGCCCCACGCGGCGACGTCTTCCCGTCCGAGGAGGAGATCGACCCGACCGGCAGCGGCGTCGAGCCGGCCAGTGGGCCGGCCGGGGCGTACCGGCGGGTGGCCGGGACCGGCCCGGGGCCGAAGCCGACCCCCGCGCCGCCGCCGGCGCCCACGCCGGTGCCGACGCCCGGACCGCCGCCCCGGGCCGGCGCGCGCTCGATCGTCACCCGCCACCTGGACGGCTCCGTCGAGGTGGTCACCGACCTGGACGGTGACGGCGTCGCGGACGTGGTCCAGGTCGACCTGGACGGCGACGGACTGCCGGACGTGACCTTGGTCGACCGGGACCGCGACGGCTGGCTGGACACCGTGCTGCGCGACCCGACCCACTGACCAGGCTGGCCGGCCGCCCGGCTCCGGCCACCCGGCCCCGGCCACCCGGCGCGGTTCAGACCTGCGGCATCACCTCGGCGGCGACCAGTTCCAGGTGGTCCAGGTCGGCCATGTCGAGCACCTGCAGGTAGATCCGCTGGCTGCCGGCCGCCGCGTACCGGCCGATCTTGTCAACCACCTCGGCGGGGGTGCCGGCGAGGCCGTTGGCGCGCAGTTCGTCCGGCTCCCGGCCGATCGCCGCGGCCCGGCGAGCCACCTCGGCGTCGTCCCGGCCGCAGCACAGCACCAGGGCGTTGGACCAGCGCAGCTCCGCCGGGTCCCGGCCCGCCTCGGCGCAGGCCGCGCGTACCCGCTCGAACTGGGCGGCGGTGTCCTCGACCGAGACGAACGGCAGGTTGAACTCGTCGGCGTACCGGGCGGCCAGCCGCGGGGTGCGCTTCGGCCCCATGCCGCCGAGCAGGATCGGCGGGCGCGGCTGCTGGACCGGCTTCGGCAGCGCCGGCGAATCGGTCACCGGGTAGTACCGGCCGGCGAAGTCGAACGTCTTGCCCGGTGGGGTCGCCCAGAGCCCGGTGATGACCGCGAGCTGTTCCTCCAGCCGGTCGAACCGCTCGCCCACCGAGGGGAACGGGATGCCGTACGCGGTGTGCTCCTCGGCGAACCAGCCGGTGCCGATGCCCAGCTCGACCCGGCCGCCGCTCATCTGGTCCACCTGGGCGACGGTGATCGCCAGCGGGCCGGGCAGCCGGAAGGTGGCGGCGGTCATCAGCGTGCCGAGCCGGATCCGGCGGGTGTCGCGGGCCAGCCCGGCGAGGGTGGTCCAGGCGTCCGTCGGGCCCGGTTCCCCGCTCACCGAGCCCATCTTCAGGTAGTGGTCGGAGCGGAAGAACGCGGCGTAGCCGGTCTCCTCCGCGCAACGGGCCACGGCGAGCAGGTCGTCGTAGCTGGCGCCCTGCTGGGGTTCGGTGAAGATCCGCAGTTCCATGCCCCGAGCATAGGGAGCCGGCCCGGGCACCGCCGGCAAGGCTCATATGCCTTGACAGCCATATGACTGGGGAGGCATATTCGACGGGTGCCCGTCGACGCCTTCACCGTCCTCGCCGAGCCGACCCGGCGCCGCATCCTCGATCGGCTCCGCCGGGCCGAATCCAGCGTCGGCGAGCTGGTGGACACCCTCGGGGTCAGCCAGCCGGCCGTCTCCAAGCACCTGCGGGTGCTCCGCGACGCGGGCTTCGTCGCCTGCCGCATCGCGGCCCGGCAGCGCATCTACTGGATCGACGTCCGCCCGTTCCAGGCCGTCGACGACTGGCTCGCCCCGTACCGGCAACTCTGGGAGACCCACCTGGACGCCCTGGAACGACACCTCGACCGTCAGGAGCAGTGATGCCACGCGACAGCTTCCGCCCCAGCCCACCCGCCGAGGTCCGCGCCGAGCCGGCCGACGGCGGCGCGACCCTGGTCTTCGTCCGCGACCTGCGGCACCCGCCGGAGGCGGTGTGGGCGGCGCTGACCGATCCGGCGCGGCTGCGCGAGTGGGCGCCCTTCCTCGCCGACCGTGACCTCGGCTCCCCGGGCGCCGCCGTGCTCACCATGGTCGACGGCGAGACCACCGAGGACCTCCCGGCGACGGTACGCCGGGCCGAGCCACCGCACCTGCTGGAGTACAGCTGGGGCGACGACCTGCTGCGCTGGGAGCTGACGCCCACCGCCACCGGCACCCGGCTGACCCTGCGGCACACCGTCACCGAACGCGGGATCGCGCCGATGGTGGCGGCCGGCTGGCACATCTGCCTGGACGTGGCCGAGCACCTGCTCGACGGCGACCCGGTCGGTGCGATCCGGGGCGCCGAGGCGAAGGAGTTCGGCTGGGCCGAGCTGCGCGACGCGTACGCCACCCGGCTCGGCGACGCCTGAGCGTGGCGGCACCGTTCGCCGCATCCCGTTAACCTTCCGGCCCGGCCACCGCGTTTGTCTGGCGGGAGGTACGCATGACCGACAGCCGGCATCCGCCGCCACCGGAGGGCTTCGCCGAGTTCGTGGCGGCCCGATCGGGTGCGCTGCTCCGCTCGGCCTGGCTGCTGACCGGTGACGCCGGCCGGGCCGAGGACCTGCTGCAGACCGTCCTCGCGGTGGCCTGGCGCCGCTGGCCCCGGATCGTCCACGGCGGGCACCCCGAGGCGTACCTGCGGCGGGCCCTGTTCACCACGTACGCCTCCTGGTGGCGGCGGCGCTGG
This sequence comes from Micromonospora sp. S4605, assembly GCF_003176715.1. NCBI lineage: Bacteria > Bacillati > Actinomycetota > Actinomycetes > Micromonosporales > Micromonosporaceae > Micromonospora > Micromonospora sp. S4605. The sequence goes on along the minus strand of NZ_QGSW01000270.1, from coordinate 12,784 downwards.
CGCGGCGAGGTCCCGGCGGCCGAGACACCGGAGGGCACCGGCCCGGGCGACCTGGCTGGCGAGTCGGCCGACCGGGACGCGATGCGCCGGGCGCTGGCCCGGCTGAGCCGCCAGCAGCGGGCGATCGTGGTGCTGCGGTACGTCGAGGACCTCTCGGTGGAACGCACCGCGGGCGTGCTCGGCTGCTCGGCCGACACCGTCAAGGTGCAGTCCTCGCGCGCGCTGCGCCGGCTACGTACCGACCCGGACCTGCGGCTGTTCACCAGACAGGAGGTCGTGCCGTGAGTCGTGACGACAGCGACGTCCGGCGGCTGCTCGCCGACGCCGTACCACCACTGGCCGCCCCGCCGGACCGGTTGGCGGCGGTCGGCGACCGGGTCCGCCGGCGCCGGCGACGACTGGCCACCGGCTCGACGGTGGCGCTGGTGCTCACCGTGGGGCTGGTGGTCGGGCTGCCGCGGCTGGTCACCGGCGACCCGCGTGTCCCCGCGCCGGCCGCCACCGGCGGACCGGTCGGCGACGCCACCTGCCCGACCGATCTCGGCCGGCGGCCCGGCCTGGACGCTGTCCGCTACGGCGACGACGTGCCACTGGTGCCGGCCGGCGCCGTCGAGATCACCCTCTGCCAGGTGCCGAGAGCCGGCGGGCCGGCGGCCGACGAGCGGGCCGGGCCCCGGGTGCTCACCACCGGCGTCGACGAGCTGGTCCGGCTGCTCAACGCGCTGCCAGCACGGCCGGCCGGGCCCGACCGCCAGCCCCGCCCGGGCAGCGACGGCGAACTGCGCTGCACGCTGAAGGCGGTGTACGAGGAGGCCGCGTTCCTGCTGCGCTACCCGGACCGGGATCCGGTGACCGTCTGGACCGACGAGAACTGCGGGGTGGCCGTCGCCGGTGACCGCGGCCGGGGGCTGGACTTCGCCGTCCTCGGCGCGTTCCTCGACCGGTACCGGGCCCAGCTGGTCGCGACCACCGACCCGGCCACGGTGGCCACCCCGACCTGCCCGGCCAGCATGCCGACGGCGCGGGTCCGGCTCACGCCGTCGAACCCCGGCCCGCCGGACCGGATCGCCCGCAACCAGGCCCAGCCGGAACCCGTCCTGATGACGTCGCTGGTCGCGCTGGCCGCCTGCCGGTACACGGTGGACGGCGACACGGCCCGGCTCGTCCGCCACGCGACCCGCCGGGCCGAGGCGGAGAGCCTGCGGACGGTGTTCAACACCGCGTTCGCCGAGTCGGCGAAGCGGACGGACTGCGGCGGCTGGCCGGGCTACCCGCCGCCCACCGCGTTCGACGTCGTCATCGTGGCGGACGCGACGGGTGCCACCGCCGAGTTCTGGGTCCGGCACACCCCGTGCCGCAGCGCGATCCACGGGTACGGCCGAGGTGGCGAGCCCACGCCGGAGTTGCTCGCCGCCCTCACCCGGCTGCTCGGCGGGGCACCGAGCTGACCGGGGCGGCGCCGGGCCGGGGCCGGACCGGCGCCGCCGGCACGCTCAGACGTACGGCCGGGTCGCGTACGCGGCGCGCAGCGCGGCCAGCCCGGCGGCCTTGGGCGACAGGGTGCCCCAGCCGGAGTTGAAGTAGTTGGTCCGGACGATCCGCGGCCCGCGCTCGGCGTTGAGCGCGGCGATGGCCGCCGGCACGGTGGCGATCCACTTCGCCTGGTCCGGGATCTCCGCCACCCGTACCCCCCATTCGGCGACGATCACCGGGCGGGAGAGCGCGACCGGGCCGAGGTCGGCGACCGCCCAGTCCCTGGTGCGGCGGAACCGGGCCAGCGCGGTGTGCTCGGGTGCGGTGGCGTAGACGTTCCACTGGAGGAAGTCGAGCCTCGCCATCAGCGCCTCCGGGTGGGTGCGCTGGAAGCAGGCCCGGTCGAAGCCGCCCACGCCAACCGAGAAGGTGGTGCCGGCCGGCAGCGGGCGCGCCTTGAACCAGTTCACGATGTACGTCATCGCCTGCACCGCACGGGCGTCCGACTCCGCCCAGGTGTAGGTCCGGCCCGCCTCGGTGGTGCCGAACTCGTGGTCGGTGTCCAGTTCGGAGGCGAGCTGGATGTTCACCCCGAAACCCAGCGTCCGGTACTGCGACAGCGCCCGGGCGAAGAGCCCGTCGCACTGCCCGGCGAGCACCTGGCCGTAGCCGTACGCCTTGGGCCAGGTGGTGCCCGAGCGCTGCTGGATGGTCATCGCCGGCGCCGGCACGGTGTAGCTGACCCCGTCCACGGCGAAGGTCTGCGGCCCGTCGGCCGCGCCGTAGTGCTTCAGTTCCAACACCATGTTGATCTGGACGGCCGCCCGGCCCAGGTTGGTCAGCCAGGTTCGGTTGTAGCCGGGGAAGGTGTAGCCGTCGGCGAAGCTGCGGTACTGGGTGAGCGAGCGGAAGTTGCCGCCCGCCAGGTCCGCCGTCGGGTCGGCCCCGCCGGACAGGTAGTAGCCGCCCAGCACCGGCGGGGCGACGGAGTAGGCGGCGCTGGCGGTGACGGTACGCCCGGCCGAGTCACGCACCGTCACGGTCACCCGGGGCATCACGCCACCGCCCGGTAGACGGCCACCGAGCCGTTGTCCGAGAGCCGGGTCCAGGTGCGACCGGAGTCGTCGGCGACGGTCACGGTGAGCGGGTCCAGGACGGCGGTGACCCGGGCCGGGGCGCTGCTGTTGCCCAGCGCGTCGGTGACCACGACGGTGACGGTCAACGGTCGGGTGTCGGCATCCCCGTAGGCGACGGTCAGGGTCATCTGGTCGCCGGGCGAGTACGTCGACGCGTTCAGGGTTGCGGTCGCGGTGGGAGCGGCCATGCCGGCCCCTCCTCTCTTGCTCGGTGTCGGCGGGCGGGCACCGGCTCGGACGCCCGGGCGGTGCCGGCGGGGTCGGTGGCGACGCCGCCGTCGCCACCGGGCCGGAGGAATGCGCTGTGGCCCGCCGTCCGCACGCCTCTGACCTGCTACAACAGTGCTGCGCGAGGGGCACCGGCGTCCTGTCAGCTATCGGACACCACGCCGGTTCGCCCGGTCCTCCGCCGGAGGCAGGGCCCGGTGCGGCGCGGTCGATTCGTCGGTGCGGCGTTCGGAGGTGTCCGGCGACTACCAGGCCTCGGCGACTCAGGCCTTGACGGCCGCCGTACCCCGTACGGCCCAGGCCCGGGCGGTGAGCCGGATCGACCCGTCCGGCTCGGTCGGCACCCGGGCCGCCAGTTCGTCGCGCAGTGCGGCGCGGTGCCGCTCGGGCTGCGCCATCAGGTAGGCCGGGGCCGCGCCCTGACCGCCGAGGAACGGCGCCCAGTACTCGTCGAAGTCGGCGAACCGGGTCGGCACCTCGACGGGCCGGACCGACACCGCCGTTAGCCCGGCCTCCGCCCAGAGCGCCCGCAGCGGCTCCGGGGCGCAGATCGGGAACCGGCGGGCCTCGTCCAGGTCGGCCAACGCCGGGTCGAGCCGGATGGCGGCGTCCCAGAAGTGCCGCATCATCGCCATGCCCTCGGCGTAGTCCCAGACGTACCCGGCGGCCACGCCGCCCGGCCGGAGCACCCGGGCGAACTCGGCCGCGGCACGCGCCGGGTCGGGCACGAAGTTGAGCGCCAGCCCGCTGACCACGACGTCGACGCTGCGGTCCGGCATTGGGAGCGCCCGGGCGTCGCCGACCTGGAAGGCCGCCCGCCGGTCGTCGACCAGCGCCCGGGCGTGGGTCACGAACCCGTGGGACGCGTCGACGCCGACGACCTGCGCCGGGGCCGTCTGCGCCAGGACCGTCGAGGTCAGCGCGCCGGTGCCGCAACCCACGTCGAGCCAGCGCCGGCCGGGTGGCACGGCCAGCCAGCGGACGAACTCCTCGGCGACCCGGCGGCTCCACCGGCCCACGTACGCCTCGTATGCCTGGCCGTCGGCCCAGACCTCCCGCGCCATGCCGGCACCATACGCTCCCTGCGCCGTTGCCGGGTTCGGCCACCGCCCGCGGGCAGCGGCGGACGGCGGCGGCCATAGCATCGTCGGATGGCTGTGTCGCCGTCGCGCCCCGCGACCCCTCGGCTCGTGCCCGACGAGGATTTCGCCGGCTGCACCGCCGGCCAGCTCCTGGCGGTGACGAAGGCCCTCACGATGATCCTGACCCTGCCGCAGTCGGCCGCCGACCACGTCGACGCGCTCGTCGTCCCCACCGGACAGGGTGAGGACTGGCGGCTCACCCACGCCATCCGGCACTGGGAGGCCAATCCCCGGGTCCGCCACCTCCTGGTCGCGAACGGCAACCCGGCTGAACAGACGTACGTCGAACTCACCCTCGACCAGCTGCGCGACCTCGGCCTCCGTCGCACCGACGGGGTTCACCTCCAGGCCGAGCCGGCCCCCAACACCGGCCTGCAGGCCGCGTGGATCGTCGACCGGGTCCGGGCGTACGGCATCACCAGCCTGGCGCTCGTCGTCTCCCCGTACCACCTGGCCCGCGTCTACCTCACGGTCCTCAAGGCCCTCACCGGCGGCGGGCTTCGCCTCCCGCTGATTCCGCTGCCGGTGGCCGTACCCCCGGACCGACCCGTCCCGGAGACCGGAGCGACCGGCTACGACCTGGTGCCGGGCGAGGTCAGGCGCATCCTCGCCTACACCGACGAGGGGTGGGTGGCCACGCCGGAGGAACTACGGCAGTACCTGCGGTGGCTGTGGAGCAAGCACGCGACCCTCCTCGGCGCTGCGCCTGGATCGACGTCCGGGCGTCGGCTCGGATCCTGATGGTTCGAGCTGGCGCGCCTGGTCGGTCACGGCGGCCAGCAGGGCAGTGAGGGCGGGGGCCGGCGGACTGTCCCGGGTGACCACGACCAGGCGGCGGCGGAGGGTGGCTTCGGCGACGTCGCGGACGGCCAGCGCGGGGTCGTCGGCCGGCAGGGTCAGCGGGGGCATCAACGCGACGGCCGCCGCGACGCGGACGAGTTCGAGTTGTACGTCGGCGTCGCTGGAGCGGTGCCGCAGGTCGGGCTCGTACCCACCGAGGGAGCGGCAGGTCCCGACCACCATGGCGTGATGGCCGGTCCCCTCGTCGGAGGCGGCCCAGACGTCGGACCGCAGCATGGCGATCGGGACCGGTCCGCCAGTCCTGGCCAGCGGGTGGGTCGCGGGTAGGACCACCTTCAGCGGCTCCTCGTGCAGGACCGCGAAGCGCAGCCCGGCCGGCCGGGGCCGGGGATGACCGTCGTACTCGTCGCCGATCATCAGGTCGACCGCGCCCAGCCGCAGGCCCGGTAGTGCCTGTTCCAGTTCGAGCTCGGAGATCTCCGCGCGGACCTGCGGGTGCTCGACCGTCAACCGGGCCACGGCCGGCACCAGCAGGCGGCGAGCGGCCGACTGCAGGCCGCCGGCTCGCACGGTGCCCCGCACCGCACCGCTCAACGCGGCCAGATCCGCCTCCGCCGCCTCGGCCGCCGACAACAGCACCCGTGCGTGTCGGGCCAGGAGCTGCCCGGCGTCGGTCAGCCGCACGCCCCGCCCGGCCTTCTCGAACAGCCGGGTGCCGACCTCCCGTTCCAGGAGAGCCAACTGCTGGGACACCGCGGAGGGGCTGTAGCCGAGCGCCGCGGCGACCGCGGCCAGGGTGCCCCGCTCCTCGAACTCCCGAAGGAAGCGGAGGCGGCGAAGATCCAGCGCGACCATGCAGGAATAGTAATGAGTCAGCTCCACTTATCGTCACTGGACCTGATGAATCAGGTAGCCAATGCTGAATCGCATGGGTGCGGCTCTGTGTCTTCTCTCCGCGGCGTGCTTCGGTGCCATGGCGATCTTCGGAAAGCTCGCCTACCAGGCGGGCGTATCGCCCGGGACGCTGCTGCTGGTGCGCTTCAGCCTGGCCGCCGCGCTGCTGGGGATGGTCCTGCTGGTCCGCCAGGACCTGCGGCGAGAAGCACCGGAACCACCCGGCGGGCCGGCCGGCCGCCCAGCGGTCGCCCGCCGCCGGCTGCTGGCCACCGCCGTCGGCCTGGGCGCCGTCGGGTACGCCACGCAGGCCAGTCTGTTCTTCTCGGCCCTGCAGCTGATGGACGCGTCGCTGTTGTCCCTGATCCTCTACACCTACCCCGTTCTGGTCACCGTGGCGGCGGTGCTGCTGGGCCGGGACCGGCTGACACCCGGGCGCGGCGCCGCCCTGGTGGCCGCGTCCTGCGGCACGCTGCTCGTCCTCCTCGGCGCCGGCGGCGTGACCTTCCATCCCCTCGGGGCGCTGCTGGCCTTCGGTGCCGCGATCACCTACACCGGCTACATCCTGGTCGCCGACACGGTCGTGCGCCGGCTGCCGCCGGTGCTGCTGTCCGCGCTGGTGATGGCCGGCGCCGCCGGCACCCTCGGCGCGCGGGCGCTGCTCACCGGCGGGGTCGACCTCGACTTCCGGCTGCCCGGATGGTTCTGGCTGGCCTGCATCGCCGTCGTCTCCACCGTCCTGGCGATGCTCACGTTCTTCGCCGGCCTGAAGCGGACCGGCCCGTCGACCGCCGCCATCCTGTCCACCTTCGAACCGGTGGTCACCACCGGACTGGCCGCGCTGGCCCTCGGCGAATCCCTGAGCCCGGTCCAGCTCGTCGGCGGAGTGCTGGTCCTGTCGTCGGTCGCGGTCCTCCAGGTCCGGCCGGCTCGGAACCAGGATCCGGACGCCGCTGGCCCAACCGCGTCCCCGCAGCTCGCGGGCCAGCCGTAGCGGGTTCGCCGGTAGTCAGGCGAGGCCCGCCTGACTACCGGCTGACCCCCGCGCGAGCCGGCGCCAGGAGCGGTTCGCGCAGCTATCGGAACCGGGCGACGAAACGGCGTTGCCAGGGCGTCTCGACGGCACCCGCGGCGTAGTGCTGCCGGACATAGGCGACCGCCTGGTCGTTCGGCACGCCGTCGATGACCGCGAGGCAGGCGAGGGCGGTGCCGGTGCGTCCCTTCCCACCGCCGCAGGCGATCTCGACGCGTTCGTCTGCGGCACGCGCCCAGGCCTCGCGCAACGCGTGGGCGGCGGCCGCGCGGTCGGACGGCAGCCGGAAGTCGGGCCAGCGCAGCCACCGGTGCTCCCACGCCACCGGGGCCGGCTGGCGGCCGAGGAGGTAGAGCGCGAACGTGGGCTGCAGGCCGGGCGGAAGCGGGCGCCGGAGCCCACGGCCGCGGACAAGTCGGCCGGAGGGCAGTCGGAGCACGCCCGGCGCTGTGGGGTCCCAGGTAGTGGTCATCTGTGGTCAGGGCCGCCCCGCCCGTGCGGGTGGGCGTGCCCGTCCTCCTTCGGTTCGGTGTGTGGGGCCCGAGTCAGCGGTCGTGTGTTATCGGTCAGCGGTGACCGGGATGACCTGCGTATCGGCGTCGCTGATGTCGCGGGTGGCATCGGCTCTCTGGCGGCCCGCGAGGAATCGCGGGGCCCACCAGTTCGCTTCGCCGAGCAGTCGCATGAGGGATGGCAGGACGACCGCGCGGATGATGGTGGCGTCGATCAGGATCGCGGCGGCGAGCCCGACGCCGAGCTGCTTGAACTCGACGATCGACAGGGTGGCGAAGATGCAGAAGACCGCCACCATGATGATCGCCGCGCTGCTGACCGTGGACGCCGACGAGACGATGCCCCGCTCGATCGCCTGCCGGGTCGGTACGCCGCGCTGAACCGCCTCGCGGATGCGGCTCACCACGAACACGTGGTAGTCCATCGAGAGCCCGAAGAGGATGACGAACAGCATCAGCGGCAGCCAGGACACGACAGCGCCGTTGGAGGTGAACCCGAGCAGGTCCTCCGCCCAGGAATGCTGGAACACCAGCACCAGCAGTCCGTACGAGGCGGCCACGGAGATGGTGTTGAGCAGGATGGAGACCAACGCCACCACCACCGATCGGAACGTGACGAGCATGACCAGGAACGTCATGCCGAACACGAACGCGACGACCGGCGGCAGCGCCGCCGCCATGCGGTCACGGAAGTCGGCATCGCTCGCGGTACGGCCAGCCACCGCCCACTCCGTGTCCGGGACGGTGCCGACGGTGGCCGGCAGCAGTTCGTTGCGCAGCCGGCGCAGCGACTGCGTCGCCGCGCTGCTGTCGCTGGCCCCGGCCACGCGGATGGTGGCCAGGAAGACGGTGCCGTCCGCGGACCTGCGCACGGTCGGGGGGCGGTCCTGGGCGAACCGGCCGTCCCCCTTCACCCGCGTGGCAAGGTCGGCGAGTTCCTGCTCCACCGCCGGCCCGCCCGCGACGCCGGTACGGACCGCCACCAGATGGCTGGTGCCCAGTTCGTTACTCGGGAACGCCTGCGCCAGGCGGTCGTAGGTGTTCAGGATCGGGATCGAGCGGGGCAGGTCGGTGGTGGTCGGCCGCTTGAGGTTCATCTCCAGTGCCGGCACGGCGAGGAGCACCAGCGCCCCGACGGAGAGCACGAACGTCACCAGCGGCGCGCGCAGCGCCGGTCGCAGGACCAACGACCAGAACCGACTACGCTCCGCCCGCTGGATCCGTCGGCCGAGGAAGGGCACCCGCGGCCGGTCCACCCAACGCCCGAGGACGACCAGGATCGCCGGCAGGACGGTCAGCGAGCCGACCACCGCCACCCCGACGACCAGGATCGAGCCGGTCGCCATCGAGCTGAACGTGTTGTCGCCGACCAGGAACAAGCTGGCCATGGCGACCATGACGGCGACACCGGAGACCAGCACCGCGTGCCCCGAGGTGGCGGCCGCGATCTCGACCGCGCTGCGATGGTCCCGCCCGTGGGCTCGTTCCTCCCGTTCACGCCGCAGGTAGAACAGCGAGTAGTCGACCCCGACGGCCATGCCGATCAGCAGGATGATGCTGCTGACCAGTTCCCCGGCCGGGAAGATGTGCGAGGCGAACTGGGCCAGTCCCATGGCGCCGGCCACGGCCGACAGCGCCAGCACGACGGGCACTCCGGCGGCGATCAACGCGCCGAAGCTGAACAGCAGGATCACCAGCGCGACCGGCACGCTGATCAGCTCCGCCCTGACGAAGTCCGCCGCCAGTGTCTCGGTCAGCGCCTTGCCCAGGGACGCCGACCCCACCTGTTCCACCCGCAGGTCGGGGTGCCGCTGCTGCGCCTGCCCCGTGGCCTCCAGCAGCGATCCGACCCGCGCGTCGGCGTCGGTCGCCGAACCGGCCAGCTCGACCTCGACCAGCACGGCGTCACGACTGGGCGAGGTGACCGGGTCAGCCACCTTCGCCACCTCGGGCAGCGGGCGCATCCGCGCCGACAGGTCGGCCGCCACAGCCAACGCCCGCTGGAGGTCGAGGTCGCCGCTCCGCGCCGTGATCAGGACACTCTCGGCCGCCGGGGCCTCCGGGAACGCGCCGGCCCGCTCGATGCGGTCCGCGCGGGCCAGTTCCCCGTGCAGGCTGTCCTGGGTGGTGGCCTTCACCGTGCCGACCAGGCTGCCACCGACCACGCTGGCCAGCACGAAACACAACCAGGCGGTGATCGCGAGCCAGGGATGGTTGGCGCTCCACCGGCCGACCCGGGTGGCGTACGGAGTGCGGGCGGCCTGCCGCCGGCGATGCCCCGCCGGTGCGAGGTTCGCGGTTCCCGGCGTCATCGGCCTCGCTCCGACCAGCGCGGAGAGCCGTACCCGGTGCCGCGGGCAGCGTGGGCCGGGTGGTCGGTTCCGAGGTGCCCGGGCCGCTCGGCACGGCTGTCCGAGCTGTACGGTTCGGGCTGGCTCGGCGCCAGTTCGCTCTCCGTCGCCGATCGCCCGCGCATCTTGAGCATGCGGGAGACGACGAAGTACCCCACGGCGAGCGCGCAGACCGCGATGACGACCTTCTGGAACGTCCCCGCGTGCGACTCGACGGCGTGCCAGTTCTCCCCGAGCAGGTAGCCGGCCATCACGAACACGGTGTTCCAGATCAGACTGCCCAACGTGGTGTAGAGCAGGAACGGAACGATCGACATCCGCTCCACCCCGGCCGGAATGGAGATCAGGCTCCGGAAGATCGGGATCATCCGCCCGAAGAAGACAGTCTTGCCCCCGTGGCGGGCGAACCACGCCTCAGTCCGGTCGATGTCGCTCAGCTTCATCAGCGGCAGCCGCACCGCGATCGCGCGGACCCGGTCTCGCCCCAACGCGACGCCGACGTAGTACAGCGCCACCGCGCCCACCACGGAACCGATCGTGGTCCAGGTGATCGCGGCGAGCAGGCTCATCCTGCCCTGGCTGGCGGTGAAGCCCGCCAGCGGCAGGATCACCTCGCTCGGAATCGGCGGGAACAGGTTCTCCAGGGCGACGGCCAGGCCGGCGCCGGGGGCACCGAGCCGCTCCGTCAGGTCGGTCACCAACCCGACCAGACCACCCTGGGGCGGATCGGATTCCTGGGCCAACAGGCCAGCGTGCATCGGCACCTGCCAGGTACGAATCATGCCGATGACGCTATGAACCCGGCGCGGCCCGGACCATGAGGTCGACCGCCGACCTCAGCAGGCCGACCTCAACCGTCGGGGTGCGGAAAACCACACCCCGCACCCCGACGGCATGACCGTCACCGGTCGATCTCCAACGGGCCAGGCGGGCGGGCCGCCGGCACCCGACCTCGGTCTTGGCGGGCTCCACCGGCACGTTGGCGGATGCCATCAGCTACCCGACCACCGCTGCGATCCCCCGGCCCCTCATCGCTTCCTCTCCGGGACCAGAAGATCGTCGCGCCCAGCATGCCGGCGGCCAGCAGGGTCACCCCGGTGACGGTCACCGCCTTCGTCAGGCCACTCACGTCCGGCCAGAGAAAGGCGGCAATGTCCAGCAGGAACGCCGCGGACGCGACCACGGTCAGCGCGGCGGCGACCCGGTTGAGTCGCCCGTCCAGCTGTTCGCTGCGCCGCGAAGACTCGGCGAGCAGCGAGGCGTTCACGTGGTTGAGCAGCTTCTCCGCGCGCTCATGCGTGCCGTCGAGCCCGATGGTCTCGCGGGCGGCGATGTACGTGGCGCGGTGGTCCTGACCCGATTCGACCCGATACGCATCGAGCCGGTGGTAGTCGGCCCAGACGCCGTCGAGGAAACGACGAAATTCTGGTCCCTCGAGCCGTCCGGCAGTGGCCTGAGCCAGCTCGGTCAGGATCCGGAGCCCGCCGACGCTGGCACCGACCAGAACCGACTGCTGAGCGACGGCGATGTCGGCGGGTTCCAGCATCGTCAGGATGTCGTCGATCCGGTCCGGGGACGGATCGTCGTCCCAGGCGTAGGTGTATGGCAGCAGGATCCGGCAGCGGCGGCCCAGCACCAGGTTCGGCACTCGACCGTCCGGCTCCCAGGCGGGATCCCGGGTGATGAAGTGGCAGTTGTACCGGACGGCGCGAGGGTCGACCTCCGTCCAGTCGGCGGCCTCGGCGCCACCGGGCGGTACCACCACCTGCGCGAAGACCCCGGACTGCTTCGCGGCTGCCAGCACTTCCCCCAGCAACGCGCGGTCCGCCTCGCGCAGCTCGCGGTTGATCCTCGCGTCCAACGCGGCCAGGTCGTGCGCGTCGAGCGTGCGCAGATCGGTCGTATGCCGCAGGGCGTACGACACGAGCACCCCACCGGCGGCGAGGATCCGGCTCCGACAGCTGACGATCGTGATGTCGGGCAGGCTGACCGCGGCCTGGACGATTTCGGTGAGATCGAAGTCCAGCGTCTCCTCGGCGTTGTAGGCCACCGAACCGAGCACTCCCGGGACGGGCCGAAGCTGGCCCCGCCCGGGCAGCACGACCCGTTCCACGGTGCGGTCGATCGAGGTGTAGTGCAGGGGGTAGGCCCTGGTCTGGATGTGCAGTACGTCGCTCATAGCTGCCCAGCCACCGCCACGTGCTCCGGGATCAGCTCGGTCTCGGGCACGACGACCTCACCGAGGTACCGGCGCTGGAGGTCCTCGGGGCTGTGGTTGTCCACCCGATCCCCCACGATCGCCGAGAGATCGCCGGTCGTCAGGTAGGTGGCATCCTCCGGCACCGACCGCCTCCGGAACCACCGGCGCTGTGCTGCCAGCACCGGATGATCCGCCGCGGCGAGCGGCCAGTAGCTGACCACCGTCAGGGACTCCAGTCCCGCCGAGACCCCCAGTCCGACCACCGCCCGAGCCTCATCCGACGGCAGATAGAAGATCAACCCCTCCGCCACGTATGCGACGGGCCGTCCGGCGGCGAACTGCCGGATGCGGTTCAGCAGATGCTGACGTGCCTGCGGATCGTTGAGATCCGCCGCGACGTGCTCGACCTCTCGTTGATCGAGCACCCCGGCGGCCCGCAGCTCGGCGGCTCGTCGCCGCTTGGCCGCCACGATGTGGGGCAGGTCGACCTCCATCGCCGCGGCGAACGGCAGCAGCCACGGGTATGAGGAGAAGCCCGCGCCACACACCACCAGCACCGTGTCGCCGCGCTTGTCCAAGGCCTGACTCAGGGTGTCCAGAATGATCCGGGCACGCAGCGACACGACCAGGTCGTCGTGGGGATACACCGCTTCCGCGAACTCGTCCCACAGATCCCGGACCGCGCCGCGCTGATCGTCCGCGATCCACTCGCTCGCCAATGGATCGGCCGCGAGATCCTCCCGACGCGCTCGCGATTCGTTGACCAGGTATGCGGTAAGCCCTACGTCGTTCTGCACGTCCACATAGAACCATGGACGATCACCCGCCGACGATCTGGCCGTTGTCAACGCGGGCTGGTGCTGGGGATCGGCTCGCCGGGGTTGCTCGGGGTGGGGCTGAGGATCGGCTCGCCGGGCCCGCTCGGGCTCGGGATGGGCTCGCCAGGCCCGCTCGGGGTGGGGCTGAGGACCGGCTTGCCGGGCCTGCCCGGGCTGGGGACCGGCTCGTCAGGGA
>NZ_QGSW01000253.1:0-19057 GCF_003176715.1 Micromonospora sp. S4605 | reverse complement strand
GTGGTGGCGAGGGCGGTGGTGTCCGGGGCCAGGGCCGGGGTGGCCAGGGCCAGGTGGGCCAGGGAGGTGGCGATCGGCACCGGGCGCACCCGGGCCACCGCCGCCACGTCGGCCAGCCGCTCGGCCACCACCGCTGCCACGTCCGGGCGTACCCGCGGGTCCACCCAGGCGGCGGTGACCAGGGCGAACAGCGCCGCCTCGGTGATCCAGTCCTCGACACCCCAGACCAGGTCGAGCAGCACCCGGCGGCGGGTGGACTCCGGCCACGGCTCGTCGGTGCGGTGGTGCAGCAGGCCCAGACAGGTCCACACCTGCACGCAGCGCACCCAGAGCGAGGGGTCCTGCCCGCCCAGCACCCGGCCCAGCGCGGTGGCCGGCGGCTCGGGCGGGTGCACCAGCAGGCCGAGCAGGTCGGCCAGGTCCAGGGTGGCCAGGCCGACCGCCGCGTCATACGCCGCCGGCGGGTGCGGCCAGGCCGGGTGGGCGAGCTGGCGGAGCCGGTCCGCCGCCGCCGCCGAGGGCGCCGGCACCGCGGGCGCGGCGGTCGTGCCGTCGTAGCGCCAGAGCTGCCGGGTGTCGGCCCGGCGCGGCTCGCGCGGGTCCGGCCCGGCCACGTCGGCCACCTCGACCCGCAGCCCGGGCGCGGCCGCCGCGACGGTACGCATGGCGCTCGGTGGCGCCGGCGTGTCCAGCCGTACGGCGGCGCCGTGGTCGCCGGCGAGGGCCAGTCGCAGCGCGTCCACCACCGCCCCGCCGGCCGGGGTGACCTGTCCCAGCCAGGGCCGGCTCCGGCAGCACTCGGCCAGGTCGGCGTGCTCGTGCGAGTCGTCCGGGTGCTCCCGGACGAAGTCGGCGAGCGCGACCAGGTGCGCCACGTCGCCGTCGCGCTGGAACCGCAGCCGGTGTGCGGTGTGCACCGCGCAGTCGAAGGTGGGATCCCGGGCCAGCGCCCGGTCGATCCAGTCCAGCGCCTCGTCGAGCCGGCCGTTGTCGGCCAGGGTGCCGGCGATGTCGGCGTACACGGCGAGGTCGTCGGGGTCGTGCTCGACCGCGCGGCCGAGCGCCGCCAGCGCCTCCCGGGTGTGCCCGGCGCTGCGGTACGCGTACCCGAGCCACACCTCGCCGATCTTCGACGGCTGCGCGCGTACCCCACGGGCGGCCCAGCGGATCGCCTGCGCGACCTCGTCGAGGCGCCGGGCCAGCGCGGACGCCGCCCCCAGCAGCAGGGCGTGCTCGGGGTGCACGGTGACCGCGTTGCGGGCCAGGGCCAGGTACGGCGCCAGCGCCGGCCGCCCGGCGCGCGGCACCGGATCGGGTGCGACGGCGCAGACCTGCATCAGGATCCGGGCGATCCGCTCCGGGTCCAGCCGCTCGGCCAGCTCCGGCGCGGTCACCCAGGGCACGCCGGCCCAGTCCGTGCCCGGCACGTGCCCGGTGGCGGCGACCAGCAGGTCCAGCCCTTCAGCCGGCTGCCCGGCGGCGGCGAGCAGGTGGGCGCGGGCGACCACGGCGCCGACGAAGACGCGGTGACCGAGCGGGAAGAGCTCGACGCCGCCGTCCCCACTGGCGGCGGCGAGCCGGGCCAGCAGCTCGTGCACCTCGGGCAGGGTCGGGGCCTGGGCGAGCGCGCCGGCGAGGTGACCGGCCGCGTGGGGCAGGTCGCCGGCCTCCAGCGCCAGCCGGGCCAGGGCCAGCTCCTCCGCCACGGGCAGCGGGCGGTCGTCCTCGGACACGGCGTCCTCTCGGTCGTTTCTGCTCGGTGAGGTCGGGCAAGCCTAGGTGATGTTGAACCAGGGTGGTGATCATCTGCGCACTACTGCTCGTTAGATTGCTCAGGCCAGATCAAACGTGCAAGACTGAGCAGGAAACGCGCGGCAACCGCGCAGTGGGAGGAGTTTCCGTGACGGGTGCAGGGGCCGGGATGGCCGCCGACATCGACGAGCAGCCGGCCGGCTACGACCGGTTGCTCTCCGCCGAACACGCCGGGGCGATCGCCCGGGTCGCGGCCGTGATCGCCGAGCGCCGGCCCCGGCACGTGGTGTTCACTGCCCGGGGCACCTCCGATCACGCCGCGCTCTACGGCGCCTACCTGACCGAGATCCGGCTCGGCCTGCCGGCCGGGCTCGCCTCGCCCAGCGCCATCACCGTCTACGGCGCCCGACCGGACCTCTCCGACGCGCTGGTGATCGGGGTCAGCCAGAGCGGCGGCTCGCCAGACCTCACCGAGGTGCTCCGCGCGGCCCGCGCCTCCGGCGCGCTCACCCTCGCCGTCACCAACGCGCCGGACTCCCCGCTGGCCGGCGCCGCCGAGCTCAGCGTGGACATCGCCGCCGGGCACGAGCGGGCGGTGGCCGCCACCAAGACGTACACCGCCGAGCTGCTGGCCCTGCTGATGCTGGTCGAGGGGATCCGCGCCGGCGACGGGGTGCTGCCCGCCGCCGAGCGGGAGGCGCTCGCCGCCCTGCCCGAGCTGGCCACCCGCACCCTGGCCGACCCCACCCCGGCCCAGCTCGCCCCGCGCTACCGGTTCGCCGCCCAGTTGGTCACCACCGGCCGGGGATACGCCTACCCGACGGCCCGGGAGGCGGCGCTGAAGCTGATGGAGACCTCGTACCTGCCGGCGCTCGCCTTCTCCGGTGCCGACCTGCTGCACGGCCCGCTGGCGATGACCGACCCGGACGTGCCGGTGCTGGCCGTGGTCGGCACCGGGCCGGGCGGGCGGTCGATGGGCGAGGTGCTGCCCCGGCTGGGTGAGCGCCGCGCCGACGTGGTGGTGGTCGGTTCGGCCGAGGTGGCCGGCGCGACCCGGATGGCCGTGCCCGAGGTCGACGAGCGGTACGCCCCGCTGCTGGACATCCTGCCGCTGCAACGGCTGGCGTTGGCGTTGGCGCTGGCCCGGGGCGAGGATCCGGACGCGCCCCGAGGGCTCAAGAAGGTCACCGCGACGATGTGAGTGGCGACGTGGCACGCTGGTCAGCGTGTCCACGCTGCGCGACCTCGCCGAGGAGCACACCCGCCTCCGCCCGGCCGACATCGACCACCTGCACCGGATCGCCGGGGACTGGCAGTTGCTGTCCGACCTGTCCTTCGCCGACCTGCTGCTCTGGGTACCGGTGGACGGCGACGGGACGTACCTCTGCGTGGCCCAGGTCCGCCCGACGACCGCCCCCACCGCGTACCTGGACGACCAGGTGGGGCGGATCGTCGGCGGGCCCGAGGTGGCCCACCTGGAGGTGGCCTACCGGCAGGGCCGGATCTGGCGGGAGGGCGACCCGGTCTGGTACGGCGACGTGCCCGCCCGGCACGAGGCGATCCCGGTCCGGCTGCGTACCGCCGACGGCGAGGCCGGCGAGGTGGTGGCCGTGGTCGGCCGGGACACCAACCTCTCCACCGCGCGTACCCCCAGCCAGCTCGAGCTGAACTACCTCACCACCGCCGACGACCTGGCCCAGATGATCGCCGACGGCACCTTCCCGCCACCCCGGCACCCGGGCGAGACCACGTCCGCGCCGCGGGTCGGCGACGGGCTGGTCCGGCTGGACGCCAACGGCAAGGTCACCTACGCCAGCCCGAACGCCCAGTCGGCGTACCGGCGCCTGGGCTACGCCTCGCACCTGGTGGGGGAGGACCTGGCGGCGCTGCACCGCCGGCTGGCCGGCGACCCGCTGGAGGGCACCGACGCGGCGAACGGCATCCTGGCCGCGCTGCGCGGCGAGGCACCGCCCCGCCGGGAGATCGACGCCCGGGGCGCGACCATGCTCACCCGGGCGCTGCCGCTGATGCCCGCCGGGGTGCCGATCGGCGCCCTGGTGCTGGTCCGCGACATCACCGAGGTACGCCGCCGGGACCGCGCCCTGATGACCAAGGACGCCACCATCCGGGAGATCCACCACCGGGTGAAGAACAACCTCCAGACGGTCGCCGCGCTGCTGCGGTTGCAGGCCCGCCGGGTGGCGATGCCCGAGGCCCGGGTCGCGCTGGAGGAGTCGGTACGCCGGGTCGCCTCGATCGCCCTGGTGCACGAGACGCTCTCCATGTCCAGCGACGAGGCGGTCGAGTTCGACGGCATCGTGGACCGGGTGGCCAGCGCGGCGACCGAGGTGGCGGCGGCCGAGTCGACGGTGGGCATGCGGCGCCGGGGCAGCTTCGGGGTGCTGCCCGCGGAGATCGCCACCTCGCTGGTGATGGTCCTCAACGAACTGCTGCTCAACGCCGTGGAGCACGGCTTCCCGCCGGCCGAGGCGGCCGAGACGACCGAGGCGGCGGAGACGACCGAGATGGCCGGGCCGGCCGACGGTGCGGAGCCGCCGGGCCCGGTGACCAGGCCGGAGGTGGTGGTCTCGGCGCACCGGTTCCGCAAGCAGTTGCACGTCTCGGTGGCCGACAACGGGCGCGGGCTACCGCCCGGGTTCGACGCCGAGCAGAGCGGACGGCTGGGGCTGCAGATCGTCCGCGCGCTGGTCACCGGCGAGCTGCGCGGCTCCATCGAGTTGCGCGACGGCGCGGAGGGTGGCACCGAGGCGGTGCTGGTCGTCCCGCTGGCCCGCAACGCCCCCCGCTCCCCGAGCTGAGCCGGCGCTGTTCCCCGGCCTGCGCCGGCCGCTGTCCCCGGGCTGAGGGCCGCCGCGGCCGGTCAGCGGGTGAGCAGGGCCACGGTCAGGCCGGGGTGCGGCCAGACCTGCTCGACGGTGAAGCCGTCGCGCAGCGCCGCGCCCTTCGCGCCGGGCACGGCGGCCACCGGGTCCGCCCGGCGGCCGGCGACGACCAGCCAGACCCGCTCGGCGCCGGCCAGGCACTGCGCCGGCCGGTCGCACTCGGCGGCCCACAGGTCGCCCCGGCGGGCCTGATCCCGGGTCACCAGCACGTCGTCGGGACGCCGGTCGCGCAGGTGGTACCGGAGGCCGAGGTCGAGGAAGAGCCAGCTCTCCCGGGGTGAGTAGACGACCGCGTCGCCGGGGCGCTGGTTGGCCGCGACCACCCCGGCCGCTGCCCGGTAGTCGACCGGGGCGCTGCGCGGCCATTCGTGGGTCCGCCGCAGCGCCGCCTGGTCGGGCAGGCCGAGCAGCCCGGCGAGCGCCACCACGGCCAGCGCCGCTGGCAGCCGCACCGGGGCCAGCGCCGCCCCGGCCAGCAGGGCGGCGAACGGCACCACGAAGACCAGGTACCGGGGCACCCACAGCGGCACCGCGAGCCCGGCCGCGAAGACCAGCAGCACCGGCAGCAGCACCGCGCAGCCGGGCAGCAGGGCGCGCCGGCCCGACCGGGCGGCCCCGAGCGCGGCGAGGCCGACCAGCAGCCCGCCCACGACGCCACTCTGCGCCACCCCGCCGGCCAGCGCCGGCAGGTCCGCCGGTCGGGCGGTGTCCACCCAGTCCAGCTGCCGGGAGCGCTGCCCGGCGGCGACCAGCACCAGCGGGGTCAGCAGCAGCGCGGCCGGCAGCAGGGCGAGCAGCCAGCACAGTGGACGACGCCACGGCCCGACCGTGCCGGGGCCGCCGGCGGGATCGCCGGCTGTGCCGGGATCGGCCGTGGGGGCGGGACCGCTCGTGCTGGTGGGATAGCCCGTGGCGCCGGGTCTTCCCGGGACGGCTGCGGCCGGCAACCCGGCCCGGTCCGGCGTACGGCGGGCGGCGAGCACCGCCACCGCGTGCGCGGCGAGCAGGGTGAGGGCGATCAGGTGGGTGAGCCCGAGCGCGGCGACCGCTGCCGCGTACCCGGCCCAGCGCGCCCACCCGGGCCGGCGCAGGGCCTCCACCAGCAGCAGCGTGGCCAGCACCGCGAGGAACGTGGCCAGCGCGTACGGCCGGGCCTCCTGGCCGTACCGAGAGGTGCCGGGGAGCACCGCGAAGAGCAGCCCGCCGAGCAGCCCGGCGCGGGCGTCGCCGAGGCGCTGCCCGAGGAGCGCGGTGAGCCCGGCCGCCGCCGCCATGGCCAGCGCGGCGGGCAGCCGCAACGCGGTCACCGAGTCGCCGACGACCGCCACCCAGCCGTGCATGACCAGGTAGTACGGCCCGGTCGCGGCGTCGATGGTGCCGGTCAGCCGGACCAGGTCGCCCACCGACCGGGTGGCCGCGCTCCAGGTGGCCAGCTCGTCCCGCCACAGTTGAGCGCGGTCGATCCCGGCGACGGTCACCAGCAGCGTCAGCAGCGCCGGCCAGGGCCAGACCGGCAGGGATCGAACGGCCCGCCCGCGGCCGCTGACGCCGTGCTCCGCATGGGCATGGGCCACCCGGGGTCGCAACTTCTCGGACAATCTGCCCACCTGTCGAGCCTTCCACACGGCCGTCCGTCCGCGCGGGCGCGCAGGCGATCGCCCAACCTCAGGGCGGTGGCGGGCGCGACGGCGGGTGCACGGTCCGTCGCCGGCCCGGTCGCCCGTGATGTGGGATCCGGCACGCGGTCATTGGTCGGCCCGCTCGGGGTGTGGCAGCATGACCCCATGACCGCCGCTGTCGTCCGCCGCTTCGTGGCCCGCCGCCACGTCGACTACGGCCGCGTGCGCAGCGCGATCTGTCCGGCCCACTGACGACGCCCGACCCATCCGTCTCGGGCGCGCTTCCGCGCCGGCCTCCACGACAACGCCGTCCACGGCCCGTACGCCACGGGCCGGCCGTCGCGTATCGCGCTCCCCACCCGCGCAGACAACGGAGGACGCCGCGATGGCGGTCAGCAGCATCCCGGCCCGGCCCGGGGACCCGACGGCGCGACCCGCCCGGGCCCCCCGCCGGCAGCGGGGCGAGGGCCAGTGGGCGCTCGGCCACCGCGAACCGCTCAACGCCAACGAGCGGACCAAGAAGGACGACGACCCGCTGAACGTGCGGGCCCGGATCGAGAACATCTACGCCCACCAGGGCTTCGCCTCCATCGACCCGGCCGACCTGCGTGGCCGGTTCCGCTGGTGGGGCCTCTACACCCAGCGCAAGGCCGGCATCGACGGCGGGCGCACCGCCGTGCTGGAGCCGCACGAGCTGGAGGACGAGCACTTCATGCTCCGGGTCCGGGTCGACGGCGGCCAGCTCGACCTGGCCCAGCTGCGTACCGTCGCCGAGATCTCCCGGGAGTTCGCGCGGGACACCGCCGACATCACCGACCGGCAGAACATCCAGTTCCACTGGATCCGGGTCGAGGACGTGCCGGAGATCTGGCGCCGGTTGGAGGCGGTCGGCCTGCAGACCACCGAGGCGTGCGGCGACTGCCCCCGGGTGGTGCTCGGCAGTCCGGTCGCCGGCGTGGCCGAGGCGGAACTGCTCGACCCGACCCCGGCGCTCGACGAGATCGTCCGCCGGTACGTCGGCAACCCGGAGTTCGCCAACCTGCCGCGCAAGTTCAAGACCTCGATCTCCTGGCTGGTGGACACCCCGTACGAGGCGAACGACGTGGCCTTCCTCGGCGTCGACCACCCCGACCACGGCCCCGGCTTCGACGTCTGGGTCGGCGGTGGCCTCTCCACCAACCCGATGCTGGCCAAGCGGCTCGGGGTGTGGGTTCCGCTGGCCGAGGTGCCGGACGTCTGGGCCGGCGTGGTGGGCATCTTCCGGGACTACGGCTACCGGCGGCTGCGCAACCGGGCCCGACTGAAGTTCCTGGTCGCCGACTGGGGGGTGGAGCGGTTCCGCGAGGTGCTGGAGAAGGAGTACCTCGGCCGGGCCCTGCTCGACGGTCCCGCGCCGGAGCTGCCGGAGAAGCCGGTCGACCACATCGGGGTGCACCGCCAGCGCGACGGCCGGCACTACGTCGGGGCCGCTCCGGTGGTGGGGCGGGTCTCCGGCGGGCAACTGGCCCGGCTCGCCGACGTGATCGAGGCGCACGGCAGCGGCCGGATCCGGCTCACCCCGTACCAGAAGCTGCTGGTGCTGGACGTGCCGGCGGAGCGGACCGAGCCGCTGGTCGGCGCGCTGCGGGCGATCGGTCTGGAGGCCCGGCCGTCGGCCTGGCGGCGCGGCACCATGGCCTGCACCGGCCTCGAGTACTGCAAGCTCGCCATCGTCGAGACCAAGGTCCGCGGTGAGGAACTGGTGGCCCGGCTGGAGGAGCGGCTGCGCGACTTCGACGCGGACATCTCCATCCACCTCAACGGCTGCCCGAACGCCTGCGCCCGCACCCAGGTCGCCGACATCGGGCTGAAGGGCCAGCTGGTGGTCGGCCCGGACGGCCGGCAGGTGGAGGGCTTCCAGGTGCACCTCGGCGGCGGCCTCGGCATGGCCGAGGGGCAGACCGCCGGCTTCGGCCGCAAGCTGCGCGGCCTCAAGACCACCGCCGAGGAGCTTCCGGCGTACGTGGAACGGCTGGCCCGCCGCTATCTGGCCGGCCGGCGCGCGGGCGAGGCGTTCGCCCAGTGGGTGATCAGAGTCGACGAGGAGGAACTGCGGTGAGCGAGCGGAGCGAGCGAATCATCAGGCTCAGCGCGAAGGTGCCTCATGACGACACGGAGCGAAGCGGAGTGCCGGCATGAGCAGCGAGTACCGAGCGGCGCCCCTGTACTGCCCATACTGCGGCGAGGAGGACCTGCGGCCGAGCGAGGAGGGCCACGGCGCCTGGGAGTGCCACGGCTGCGCCCGGGTGTTCACCGTCCGGTTCGCCGGCCTGCTGTCCCGGGCGGTGACCCGATGAGCCTGGTGTCCGCGGCGAACCTCGGACTGGTCGGCATCGGCGGGCCACGGCCGGCCGACCCGGCCCGGCGGGGCCCCGACGAGCTGCGTGCGCTGGCCGAGCGGGCCGGCCGCGAGCTGGAGGGCGCGCCCGCCCAGGAGATCGCCCGGTGGGCGGCGGAGACCTTCGGCGACCGGTTCTGCGTGACCAGCTCGATGGCCGACGCCGTGCTGGCCCACCTGGTGTCCCGGGTCGCGCCCGGGGTGGACGTGGTCTTCCTCGACACCGGGCTGCACTTTCCCGAGACGCTGCGGGTCCGCGACGAGGTGGCCCGGACGCTGCCGGTGACCGTACGGTCGATCCGCCCCCGGCTGACCGTCGGTCAGCAGGACGGCGAGTACGGCCCGCGGCTGTTCAACCGGTCCCCGGACGACTGCTGCCAGCTGCGCAAGGTGGAGCCGCTGGAGCGGGCCCTGGCCGGCTACGACGCGTGGGCCGCCGGACTGCGCCGGGACGAGTCGCCGACCCGGGCGAACACGCCGGTGGTGGCCTTCGACGCGCGGCGCGGCAAGATCAAGGTGAACCCGATCGCGGCCTGGACCCAGGCCGACGTGGACGCCTACATCGCCCGCTGGAACATCCCGGTCAACGAGCTGTTCAAGCAGGGCTACGGCTCGATCGGCTGCTGGCCGTGCACCCGGCGCACCAAGGCGGGGGAGGACCCGCGGGCCGGCCGCTGGGCGATGTTCGAGAAGACCGAGTGCGGGCTGCACGTCTGACCGGGTCGGGCACCGACCCCGTGGTCCTGGTCGCGCACGGCAGCCGTGATCCGCGGGCTGCCGCGGCGACCCGGGCGCTGGTCCGGGCGGTGTCGGCCGCCCGGCCCGGCACCCCGGTGCTGGCCAGCTGGCTGGACCACACCCGGCCCGGGCCGGCCGAGGTGCTCCGGTCGCTGGCGTCCGCCGGGCATCCCCGGGCGGTCCTGGTGCCGCTGCTGCTGACCGCCGCGTACCACCGGCGGGTGGACATCCCGGCGGCGGTCGCGGCGGCCCGGGAGGCCGGCCCGCCGATCGCGGTACGGGTCACCGACGTGCTCGGCCCGACCGGCGGCGTGGTGGACGGCGGCCTGCTGGCGGCCCTGGACCGCAGGTTGGGCGAGGCCGGGCCCGGCCGCTACGACGCGCTGGTGCTGGCGGCGGCGGGCACCCGGGATCCGGCGGCCCGGTGCTCGGTGGGTCGGGTCGCCGCCGCCCTCGGCGACCGGCTCGGCCTGCCGATCCGGGTCTCGTACGCCTCGGCGGCCCCGCCGGACACCGCGGCGGCGGTGGCCCGGTTGCGGGCCGGCGGCGCCCGCCGGGTGGCCGTGTCCGCGTACTTCCTGGCCCCCGGCCTGTTCCACGACGCGGTGGCGGCGGCGGCCCGGGACGCCGGGGCGGTGGCGGTGGCCGACCCGCTGACCGACGCCCCGGAACTGGCCGACCTGGTGCTGCGCCGGGTCGACGCCGGCGCGGCGACGGTCACCTGGCGTGACGACGCCGGCGACCACGCGGCGTGACGATGCGGTCGACCACTGGGCGTGACGGCGACGGGGACCGTCCGGGCGTCGGCGTGGCGATGATCGGGGCACTGTCGAATTCGACGACCGACAATGCCCCGGACAGCAGAACGCCCCGGCGGGTCGACCCGGCCGGGGCGTGAAGCTTGGTGCGTGGTTCAGGCGGAGTGAGCGCGCAGCACCCGGAGGCCACCGCGACGCTTGACGGCGCGCCGCTCCTCCTCGCTCATCCCGCCCCAGACGCCAGCGTCCTGACCGGACTCGAGCGCCCACTGCAGGCACTGGTCGGTCACGGAGCAGCGCCGGCAGACGGCCTTGGCCTGCTCGACCTGCAGGAGAGCCGGGCCGGACGTCCCGATCGGGAAGAACAGCTCCGGGTCCTCGTCGCGGCAGACAGCATGGTGACGCCAGTCCATGGCGGCAACACTCCTCATTCTGGATGGGGTGGCAGATATTGCTTTGGTGCTTTTCCTATATGCATCCGCAGCGCCGACGTGACGGTTCGCGTCCGGCTATTCGGCACTGCGTGAGCAGGCTGCTGGCCCCGCGGACCTGCTGGAAAGGCTCAAACCTGCCGAGCATATCCAGGCAATGTCCCGGTAACTCAAGTTCGCTTGTGAATACTTTCACGAACTCTCGCGATGTCAAGGGTGCCGCTCGGAAAAACTCCGCGCGGTGAGCAAGCCCACAACCCATTTGTCCGGGTTCCAGAGCGCTCTGGTTACCCGGCGTACCACAGTCGAGGATCAATATAGTACAGTCCGCGTGACATTGCTGACATTTCCGGCACCTGCCTCCCGGTGTGGCGGCGCCGCGTCGGTGCGGTGCCGCGACCGCGTCGACCTAGGGCAGTACCCGAGACCTAGCAGATTACTCTCAGTGCCGCGGGAATGGATGCGAATCTGACTTTCTCCCGCTCGCCGAGGTAGTCGCCGTCCAACTGGAACGCCTGTGGACGCTCGGCGAGCAGCGTGAACTCGGCCAGGTCGTGCATCCGGAGCACCTGTTTGCCGCGCGGATCGGGGTGCCGAGAGAAGAACTGCGTCACCGTGCGTGTGGTGCTGGCGACCCGCAGCCGCCGCAGGGCCAGCACGTCCAGCCCCCGGTCGAAGGACGCCTCCGGGTTGGGGTTGATCTCCCGGTCGCCGAGGTAGGTCCAGGGCGCGGTGTTCTGGATGATGACCGTGGCCAACTCGCTCTCGGCCGGCTCGCCGGGACGCTCCAGGCTGATCGCCGGGTGCCGCCGGTCCGAGGCGAGGAAGTACTGGCTCACCGTGGACCGCAGGTAGAGCCCGGGCGTGGAGACCCGGCCCCGGCGGCGGGCCCGCTCCACCCGGTGGATCACGGCGGCGTCGATGCCGAAGCCGGCGCAGAAGGTGAAGTAGCGGTCGTCGGCCCGGCCCAGCCCGATCGTGCGGTGCCGACCCAGCCGGAGCCCCTCCAGGATCATGCTGGTGCCCTCCGGCCACTCCCGGGGCAGCCCCAGCGCCCGGGCGAAGACGTTGGTCGACCCGCCCGGCACGGTGGCCAGCGCCGGCAGCCGCTCGGCCGGCGTGGCGGCGCCGGCCACGGTCGGCGGATCCGCCGTCATCAGGCCGTTCACCACCTCGTTGACGGTGCCGTCACCACCGAGCGTGACCACCACGTCGACGCCCTCCTCGGCCGCCTCGCGGGCGAGCGCGGTCGCGTGGCCGCGCCGCCGGGTGTACCGCACGGAGAGGTCGACTTCGCTGCGCAGCGCCCGGACCAGCACGTCCCGGCTGCGCTCGCTGGTGGTGGTGGCCTTCGGATTGACCACCAGGACGGCCCGCATGGGCGGCACTGTACCCCGGAGTAGCACAGGTATCGTGGCGCGCGTGACGCTCGACTCCGACCCGATTCCCGTCACGCTCCGCTGGGCGGTCCGGCTGCTCCGGGGCGAGGCGGTCGCGGTGGGCCTGATCGCCGGGTGGCTGATCTGGGCCGACCTCACCGCCGCCAGCACCGACCGGCTCTCGGCGTGGCTGGTGACCGCGTTCGCCATCGGCGCCGCCGCCGCGCTCTGGGCCCTGGGCGGCGCGCTGGAGCGGCGCCGGGCCGGCGCGCGGGCGCCGGCGATCGTGCTTCAGTTGATGCTGCTGCCGATCGGGTGGTTCATGGTCCAGGGCGGGATGGGTTGGCTCGGCGTGCCGCTGATGGCCCTCGGGATCGGGGTGAGCTGGCTGCTGGTGAGCCCGGCGACCAGCCGGGCGCTCGGCTTCGGGGCGCCCGAGAGCGGTCAGTAACCCGAGGCGCGCCGGGTCAGCAGCGAGATGGTGGCCCGGCCACCGGCGACGTTCGCCGTCGCCGAGGTGGTCAGCGCGGTGAGCACCTTCCAGGCGAAGGAGGACTCGGCGGGCAGCCCAGCGCCGCGGACGGTGGGCACTGTCACCTCGACGGTGAGCGCGTCCTCGGTCACCGCGAACCGGCAGTCGAGTTCGGCGTCCCGGGTGGCGATGGCGAGCAGCATGGCGCAGGCCTCGTCGACCGCGATGCGCAGGTCCTCGATCTCGTCGAGGGCGAACTGCAGCCGCGCCGCGAGCCCCGCCGTGGCGGTGCGCAGCACGCCGAGGTAGCCGCCGTCGGCGGGCACGGTGAGGTGCACGACGTCGTCGTCGGTCGTCGGCTGGCCGGTCAGTTGAGTCACCACTCATCCCCCCGGTCGGGGACTCTACCCGCTCAGCGGGCGGGCCGTGTGGGGGCGGTCACCTGGGCCGCGAGACCGACCAGGGCGGCGCCGTCGAGCCGGTAGGGGATCCACTCGGTCAGTTGCTCGGCACCGATGGCGGCGTAGAAGCCGGCGGCCGGGTTCCAGTCGAGCATCGACCACTCCAGCCGGTGGTAGCCCCGCCGTACGCAGATGTCGGCGAGGGTGGCCAGCAGCAGCTTGCCGGCTCCGGTGCCCCGGGCGGCCGGCCGGACGTACAGGTCCTCCAGGTGGATGCCGTGCGCGCCGGCCCAGGTGGAGAAGTTCAGGAACCAGAGCGCGAAGCCGACCGGGGAGTCCCGGTCGTCCACCGCCACGTGGCCGAAGAGCGCCGGGGCCGGGCCGAACAGCGCGGCGTGCAGCTGCTCCGCGGTGAGGTGGCACTGCTCGGGCGCGCGCTCGTACTCGGCCAGCTCGTGCACCATGGCGACGACGGCCGGCACGTCCGCTGGACGTGCCGGCCGGATCGTCGGCGGAACCGCGACGGTCACGCCTTCTTGGTCTCCCAGAAGATCTTGGCGATCTCGTCGATCTTCTGCAGCAGCTGGTCGGCGGTGGCCGGGTCGAGGCTGCCCTTCACGCCGCCCGCGCCGGCGAGCTTGGTGGCCTCGTTGAACAGCTGGTGCAGCTGGGGGTACTTCTCGAAGTGGTTCGCCTTGAAGTAGTCGGTCCAGAGCACCCACAGGTGGTGCTTGACCAGCTCGGCGCGCTGCTCCTTGATGATGACGGCCCGCGTGCGGAACTCCGGGTCGGTGTTCGCCTGGTACTTCTCGCAGATCATTTTGACCGACTCGGCCTCGATCCGGGCCTGCGCCGGGTCGTACACGCCGCAGGGCAGGTCGCAGTGGGCGCTGGCGGTCACGCGGGGCACAAGGATGCGTGGAAGTCGCATCGGGATCCTCCATGGGAAGTTTGCGATGATCCAAGCCGACATTACTCCTGGCGGGGCTCCCCCAAGCCGGTGGAGGTGAAACCGATGGCCGCCGACCATCCGCCGGCCGCGCGCCGGCTGCCCTGGCCGCTGACGGCGGTGCTGGTCAGCGGCCCGTCCATGGCGCCGACCCTGCGTCACGGGGACGCCGTGCTGGTCCGCCGGGGCGGCCGGCCGGTCCGCCCCGGCGACGTCGTGGTCGCGGTCTTCCGCAGTCGCCCTGACCTGCTGGTCGTCAAGCGGGCGGTGCGCGCCCAGGACGGCGGCTGGTGGCTGTACGGGGACAACGAGTTCGTCGCCGACGACTCCCGGGCGTACGGGGTGGCCGACGTGCACGGCCGGGTGGTGGCCCGGTACTGGCCCCGACCCGGACGGGTGCGTCGACGCCCGTTATGACCCTGCTCACATCGGTGGAGCTCCGACGACACTATGCTCGGAAGTGCCCGGGTGACCCCCCGCACCGCGCGCCGCCGCTCGTCGCCTCACCACGCGTACCGACCGGCTGGTCCAGCTGCTCGACAGATCCTGGAGTCACCATGTCACCGTCCACCGTGGACCCTGCTGATCCCGTCTTCCGACTGCACCGTGGCGGCAAGATGGCCGTCGCCTCGACGGTCCCGCTGACCAGCCGGGAGGACCTCTCCCTCGCGTACACCCCCGGGGTGGCCCGGGTGTGCGAGGCGATCGCCGCCGACGAGACCCTGGTCGACGACTACACCTGGGTGTCGCACACCGTCGCGGTCGTCACCGACGGCTCGGCCGTACTCGGTCTCGGCAACATCGGCCCGCGCGCCGCGCTGCCGGTGATGGAGGGCAAGGCGGTGCTGTTCAAGCAGTTCGCCGGCGTGGACGCGGTACCGGTCTGCCTGGACACCCAGGACGTCGACGAGATCGTGGCGGTGGTGCGGGCGCTGGCGCCGTCGTTCGGCGGGATCAACCTCGAGGACATCAGCGCCCCGCGCTGCTTCGAGGTGGAGCGCCGGCTGGACGAGGCCCTGGACATCCCGGTCTTCCACGACGACCAGCACGGCACCGCGATCGTCGTGCTGGCCGCGCTGCGCAACGCCGCCACGCTGCTCAACCGCAAGCTGGGCGACCTGCGGGTGGCGGTCAGCGGCGCCGGCGCGGCCGGCGTGGCGGTGACGAAGATGCTGCTGGCCGGGGGAGTGGACCCGGCCCGGGTGGTGGTCTGCGACTCGAAGGGGATCATCGGCCGGCACCGCACCGGGCTCACCGATACCAAGGCCGAACTGGCCGCCGTCACCAACCCCGACGGCCGGCAGGGCGACGTCACCGAGGCGCTGCGCGACGCGGACGTGCTGATCGGCGTCTCCGGCGGGCGGATCCCCGAGGCCGCGGTGGCCGGGATGGCTCCCGGCGGGATCGTCTTCGCGCTGGCCAACCCGGACCCGGAGGTGCACCCCGAGGTGGCCGCCCGGCACGTCGCGGTGGTGGCCACCGGGCGCAGCGACTACCCCAACCAGATCAACAACGTGCTGGCCTTCCCCGGCGTGTTCCGGGGCGCGCTGGACGCCCGGGCCACCCGGATCACCGAGGGCATGAAGGTGGCCGCCGCCGACGCCATCGCGCAGGTGGTGGCCGAGACGCTCACCCCGGAGGCGATCGTGCCGTCCCCGCTCGACCCGCGGGTAGCCCCCGCGGTGGCCGAGGCGGTGGCCGAGGCGGCCCGCCGCGACGGCGTCGCCCGGGCCTGACCCGGGCCGAGGGCCCCGTCCTGTCGCACGTCGCACAGCGCGGGGCCCTTCTTCCGGCCCGTCCCGCTTGTTACCGTGCCGATCATGCGTGCCGCCTTCGCCTCCCGCTTCGACGACGCCGACCCGCTCGCCGCGCTCACCGTCGGCGAGCGGCCCGAGCCGACCCACCCGGCCGACGACTGGGTCACCGTGCAGGTCCGGGCCAGTTCGCTGAACCACCACGACCTCTGGTCGCTGCGCGGGGTGGGGCTCACCGGCGACCAGTTGCCGATGATCCTCGGCTGCGACGCCGTCGGCGTCGACCCGGACGGCAACGAGGTGGTCGTCTACCCCGTGGTCGCCACCCCGGGTGACCCGCGCGGCGTCTCCATCCTCTCCGAGCACTTCCCGGGCACGCTCGCCGAGCGGGTGGCCGTACCCCGGTCGAACCTGGTGCCGCTGCCGGCCGGACTGGCCGCCACCGACGCGGCCTGCCTGCCGACCGCGTGGCTCACCGCCTGGCGGATGCTCACCACCAAGGGCCGGGTCGCCGACGCCGACGCGGTGCTGGTGCAGGGCGCCGGGGGCGGCGTCGCCACGGCCGCCGTCGCGCTCGCCGCGGCGATGGGCAAGCGGGTCTACGCGACCAGCCGGGACGCCGCCAAGCGGGAGCGGATCGCCGAGCTGGGCGCGACCGCCGTCGAGCCGGGCGCCCGGCTGCCCGAGCGGGTCGACGTGGTGATCGAGACGGTCGGCGCGGCCACCTTCGACCACTCGCTGAAGTCCGCCGCGCCGATGGCCCGGATCGTCGTCTCCGGCGCCACCGCCGGGCACGAGCCCAAGGTCAACCTGCGCCGGGTCTTCGCCATGCAGCTGGAGATCCTGGGCACCTCGATGGGCACCCCCGACGAGCTGGCGGACCTGCTCGCCTTCTGCGCCGAGCACCAGGTGCGGCCGGTGGTGGACAGCGTGGTTCCGTTCAGCCGGGTCGAGGAGGCGTTCACCCGCCTGCACTCCGGCGAGGTCTTCGGCAAGGTGGTCGTCGACCACACCGCCTGAGCCGGGCCTTCCGGGCGTCAGAGGCGGTTGTCGAGGACGGCGATGTCGCCTCGCGCGGCGCCGGTGGGGATGCGCCGCTTGGCGGCCTCGTCGCCGTAGAGGGTCCAGCGCAGGAACTCGACGGTGGTGTCCGAGACGACCCGCAGCGCGGCGCCGTCGCTGAGCAGCGCCCGCCCGTGGTCGCCGTTCGGCAGGCTCAGCATCGCCTTCGGCCAGGGCACCTTGTCGTACGCCTCCTTGCCGGCGGCGTACTGGACCACCTCGTCGGCCTCGCCGTGCACGAACAGCTGCGGCGCCGCGGCGCCGGCGAACGCGGTGCCCACCCCGAGCGCGGTGCCGGCGAACACCACCCCGGCGTCGAGCCGTTCGTCCCGGCCGGCGGTGAACAGGCCGATGGTGGTCACCCCGCCGGCCGAGTGCCCGGCCGCGGCCACCCGGTCGCCGGCCAGCCGGCCCCGCAGCGGATCACCGGCCTTCCCGTCGAGGGCGAGCACCTGGGTCAGCGCGTACGACACGTCGGCGGGCTGGTTGAGCACGTCCAGCACGTTGGTGTCGGTGCCCCGGGAGGTGTGCGGGAAGGTCGGTGCGGCCACCACGAAGCCGGCCGCCACCCACCGGGTGAGCAGCGTCTCGTAGTCGGCCGGACGCCCGCCCAGGCCGTGGCTGAACATCACCACCGGGAACCGGCCGTCGGCGGCCCGCACGGACCGTTCGGGCCCACCGCCGGCCTCCCCGGCCGCCGGGTACCAGACGGTCACCGGCAAGGGGCGGTCGCCGTCGCGGTTCAGCTTCAGCTGGCGTACGCCCACCGCGAAGGCCCGCTCCGGCGCGGTGCCGGCGGGTACCCGTGGTGCCGGAGTGGTCGCCGCCGGGGTCTGGGTGGGGACGGCCTGCGGGCGGGCCGGCCCGGTGTCTCCGGAGCAGCCGACCAGACCGGCGGTGAGCAGGGCGCAGGCGAGCAGGACAGGGGTGCGGCGACGCGGCATGGCTCCGATTGTGCCCTGCCCGTCCGGGTGGCCCGCCGGAGATCGACGCACCGTGCCTACCCGGCCACCGGGCCGTGCGGCTCCTGCCGAACGTGGCGGATCCGCCCGCTCCGGATGCAGCGCCTCGGTCGCGCCCATGGCCGTGGACCCGCCGGCCGCTGGTCGTCACATCGTGGTCCGGCAGGAACCGGGCATCCGGCCCCGCGCCCGGCTGCGCAGGCTGCGTCACCTTGAGCGTGGCTCATCCCCGCCCCCCACCGGTCGCCGGTCAACCTGATCGAGCGGTTGGGCGCGGCCGCCCGCGCTACGCCCCGGGCGCGGTCGCCTCGGGTCGGTGCTCTGGCGGGGTGGCGCCGAGGCGGGCCAGGTCGGCGGCGTCCTTGGCGCGGCGGGGGCGGCCGGGCATCCACACCGGGTACATCCGCTTGAACTCGACCTGCGCCGCCACCGCGATGACCGGGGCGGTCAGCGGGCCGATCCGCCCGGCCGGGCCGGTCAGCATCCCCGCCGGCAGCGGGGTGCCGGCCCACGGGCCGCCGCCGACGGCGACCCGCCCGTCGGCATCTTGCGCCAGGTACGCGAAGCTCACCTCGACGTCGTCGCGGAACAGGTCCAGCTGGACGTTGACCGGCAGCCGCGGATCGGGGCGCCAGCCGCGTCCGAACAGCAGGGCGGCCAGCCGGTCGGCGTCGTCGCGCCAGCAGTACCAGTCGACGTCCACGTGCGGCCGGGTCACCTCGCCGAGGTGGAAGTCCACCGCCCAGCCGCCGCGCAGCCACACCTCGATCCCGGCGTCGGCGGTTACCTCGACCACCTCGCCGATGCTGGCCAACTGCCGCCCCGCGAGCCCTTCCACACCCACCACCCGCCGACCGTAACCGCGGCCCTGCCTCCCCGCACCGCCGTTTCCGGGGCTCGCCCGCCCCGTCGGTTGCTCGTGTTCCCGCCGTGGCTCGTGCCCGGCGGTTTCTCGTTTCCCGTCGGTTGCTCGTGTTCCCGCCGTGCCCGTGCCCGTCGGTTGCTCGTTCCCGGCGGTGCTCGTGTCTCGGCCGTGGCTCGTGCCCGTCGGTTGCTGGTGCTCGGTCGTTGCTCGTGCCCGGCCGCTCGTGCCCGGGCCGCTCCTGCCTGGGCTGCTCGTGCCCGGCCGCTGGTGCTCCGGCCGGCGCTGGCGCCCGGCCGTCGCCGGCGGTCGCGACGGACGGGCGTGCGGGCGAGGGTGTGGCGGCCGCCGGCCGGCGTGTCGCGGTGGCGCGTCATGGTGTCCGGCGAGCGTGATACCTGAGAGTCATTTGATGACTCTCAGGTATCAGTCGTTCATGTCCGCCCTGCCCTGGCGTCCGCCACGCCGGAAGGTCTGACCGCCGCCCCGAACCCACGCGCACCCCGGGTGCTGCGGGCCACGCACGCACCCCCGGCGGCGTGGGACCTCGGATGGGCCCTGGTGGTGCGGGGCCACACACCCGGAGTCGCCTGGTGCGGCGGTTCGGCCACCACCTCGCAGAGCGGCGGGGTCAGGGG
>NZ_QGSW01000479.1:0-19063 GCF_003176715.1 Micromonospora sp. S4605 | reverse complement strand
GTCAGATGTGTATAAGGGACAGGGTTCGGCCAGGTGGGCGCGCAGGCCCTCGCCCTCGATGTCGACGTTCGGCAGGGCCCTGTCCAGCCAGCGCGGCAGCCACCAGGCGCCCCGGCCCAGCAGCGACATCACCGCGGGCACGATGGTCATCCGCACCACGAACGCGTCGATGGCGACACCGATCGCGAGCGCGAAGCCCATCGACTTGATCACCGGGTCGTCGAGGAACACGAAGCCGCCGAAGACGGAGATCATGATCAGCGCCGCGGCGGTGACCACCCGGGCCCCGTGCCCCATCCCGTTGATGGTCGCCTGCTGCGCGGTGTCGCCGTGCACGAAGTCCTCGCGCATCCGGGAGACCAGGAACACCTCGTAGTCCATCGCCAGGCCGAACAGGATGCCGATCAGCAGGATCGGCAGGAAGCTGACCAGCGGACCGGGGGTGTCCAGGCCGACCAGGTCGGCGAGATGGCCCTGCTGGAACACCGCCACGGTGATGCCGAACGTGGCGGCGACCGTGAGCAGGAAGCCCAGCGCGGCCTTGACCGGCACCAGCAGCGAGCGGAAGACGAGCATCAGCAGCAGCACCGAGAGCCCGACCACCAGCAGCAGGTAGACCGGCAGGGCGTCGGAGAGCTTCTCGGAGACGTCGATGCCGATGGCGGTCACGCCGGTCAGCAGCACGTCCACGTCGCGGAACTGGCCCACCGAGCCGCGTACGTCGTTGACCAGGGTCTCGGTGGCCTCGTCGGTCGGGCCCGTCTTCGGCACCACGCCGAGCAGCGCGGTGCGGCCGTCCGGGCTGAGCTGCGGCGGGGCCACCGCGAGGACGTTGTCGGTGCGCTGGAGCAGCGCGGTGACCTGCGGGATCGCGGCCGAGGTGGCCTGCGGGCTGTCCCCGGCGACCACCACCGCGAGCCGGCCGGTGAAGCCCGGCCCGAAGCCCTCGGTGATCAGGTCGTTCGAGGTGCGGGCCGGCGAGCCGACCGGCGCGGTGCCCGCGTCGGGCAGGGCCAGCCGCATGTCCGGCGTGGGCAGCGCGAGCAGGCCCAGCCCGAGCAGCCCGACCAGGATCACCGGCACCCGGAACCGGGTGACGGCGCGCGCCCAACGGAACCCGAAGCCGGAGCGGTCCTCGGCGGCCGGCACGGCCGTCGGAGCGTGGTCCGCCCGGTCGCCGGCCGGAACCGAGGCGCGCAGCTTGCGGGGGAGCACCCGGTGGCCGGCGAAGCCGAGCAGGGCGGGCTGGAGGGTGATCGCGACCAGCACCGCGACGGTGACCGTGGCGGCGGCGGCCAGACCCATGACGGTCAGGAACGGGATGTTCACCACGGCGAGGCCGGCCAGCGCGATGACCACGGTGGCGCCGGCGAAGAGCACCGCCGATCCGGCGGTGCCCACCGCGCGGCCGACCGCCTCGTCCGGCGGCAGCCCTTCGAGCAGGTTCTGCCGGTAGCGCGAGGTGATGAAGAGTGAGTAGTCGATGCCGACCGCGAGGCCGAGCATCAGGGCGAGGATCGGTGCCGTGCTGGTCAGGTCGACCACGCTGCTGAGCGTGAAGAGCCCCGCCATGCCGACGCCCACGCCGATCAGCGCGTTGAGCATGGTCATCCCGGCCGCCACCAGCGACCCGAAGGTGACCACCAGGACGATCGCGGCGATCGCCACGCCGATCGCCTCGGTCGAGCCGACCTCCGGCACGGCGTTGAGCACCTCGCCGCCGGGCGCGACCTGCCAGCCCTGGGCCTCGGCCCGGGTGCCGACCTGCTCGTACGCGTCGCGCTGGCTGTCGGTCACCTCGTCGGCGCCGGTGGCGAACTGCACCTGGACCAGCGCGTACCGGCCGTCCGGGGACACCGCGCCCACCTGGAACGGGTCGACGGCGCCGACGACGCCGGGCAGCGTCGCGGCCTCCTGGGTGAGCTCCTTCACCACCGCCTGCCCCTGCGGGCTGCCGAGCGCGCCGTCGGCCGGTGCCTTGACCGCGATCGTGCCGGTCGCGCCGCTGGCCTCCGGGAACTGCTCCGCGAGCAGGTCCAGGGCGCGCTGCGACTCGGTGCCGGGCATGGTGAAGTTGTCGGCGATCGGGCCGCGCAGGGTCGCGGCGGCCAGGCCGAGACCGACCAGTACGACGAGCCAGATCGCCGCGACGAGTCGCCGCCGGCGCATCGAGCCCCGGCCGAGCCGGTAGAGCAGGGTGGCCATGAGTTCCTTGTCCTCGTCTCGTGGATGGTTGGGAACGAGTCAGTCGACGGGCTCCAGCGCCCGCCGGACGAGTCCCAGCAGCGCGTCGCGCAGCTCCTCGTCGGGTACGTCGGCGAACTCGCCGCACGCTTCGGAGATGCCGGCGAGCACCACCAGCGCCGCGATCCGGGCGGCGGGGCGCTCCGGGTGCCCGGCGAGTGCCTCGATCAGCCGCTCGGAGATCCGCTGGATGTGCGCGAAGGCGGGCTGCTGGAGCAGCTCCGGGAACTCCCCCCGGAGCAGTGCGATCTCGCGCCGGAACCGGACCGCGAGGTCGACGAAGCCCTCGGCGGCCACCCGCTGGGCGGCCGCGCCGTGGTGCGCGGCGATCCGCTCGTCGAGCGCCCGGAGGACGTCGATCGCCGGAGCCATCAGCTCGGTGAGGATGGCGTCCTTGTTGGCGAAGTGGTAGAGCACGGCCGCCTTGGAGCAGCCCACCTCGCCGGCGATGTCCTGCAGCGAGGTGCCCCGGTAGCCGCTGACCGCGAATCGCCGCGCCGCCGCGGCCAGGATCTCGTCGTGCGTCTCCGGTACCACCCGTGCCATGCCGGTCACCCCCCGAACCAGCATGCCTGACCGATCGGTCAGATGCTGACCGATCGGTCAGATCCATCCGGTGGCGTTCACCACAGGGGGTTCCGCAGGGGTGCCGGGTGGGGCTCGGTCCGCCGGCCGGCGCCGGCTCAGCTCGGGGCGCCGTGCTCCCGGTCGTACGCGGCCCGCGCCTCGGCGATCGCCGTCCGGTGCCGCTCGGCCCAGTTGGTCAGGGTGACCAGCGACTCGTAGAGCTCCAGGGCGATCGGGGTGGCGGTGTACTCCACCTTCGGCGGCACCGTCGGGTACACCCGGCGATGCAGCAGGCCGTCCCGCTCCAGGTTGCGCAGGGTCAGCGTGAGCATCCGCCGGCTGATCCCCTCCACGCACCGCTCCAGTTCGGTGAAGCGCACCGGGCCCTGGGAGGCGGCGACCAGGATGCCGATGCTCCACTTGCCGCCCACCCGGTCGAGCACCTCGCGGACGGTGCACGCCCGGGCCTGCCCGGGGGTGAACGGGGCGTCGCCGGCGGCGCACGCCTGGCTCCG
The DNA here is from genome assembly GCF_003176715.1 of Micromonospora sp. S4605. Lineage (NCBI taxonomy): Bacteria > Bacillati > Actinomycetota > Actinomycetes > Micromonosporales > Micromonosporaceae > Micromonospora > Micromonospora sp. S4605. The sequence continues at coordinate 15,737 of NZ_QGSW01000479.1, read as the reverse complement.
GTCGACGCTCACGGGCACACCGCTGTTCCCCTGGGACATCAAAGTGCCTCCTTACGCTCCGCCTCATGGTCACAGAGGATGGCTTCGGTAACAAACCATGCACCTAGGGGGAGCTCTCGATGGCCCGTACCGTTCCGTCCCGCTGGCCGGCGCTGCTGGTGCTCTGCGCCGGCAGTCTCATGATCATCCTGGACGGCAGCATCGTCGCGGTGGCGCTTCCCGCGATCCAGCGCGACCTCGGCTTCACCGCCACCGGGCTGGCCTGGGTGGTCAACGCCTACCTGGTCGCCTTCGGCGGGCTGCTGCTGCTCGCCGGGCGCCTCGGCGACCTGCTCGGCCGCCGCCAGGTCTTCCTCGCCGGGGTGGCGCTGTTCACCCTCGCCTCGCTGCTCTGCGCGGTGGCGACCGGGCCGGCGGTGCTGGTCACCGCCCGCTTCGCCCAGGGGGTCGGCGGGGCGCTCACCATGGCGGTGAGCCTCGGCATGATCGTCCGACTCTTCCCGGAACCGGCCGAGCGGGCCCGGGCGATCGCGGTCTTCAGCTTCACCGGGGCCGCCGGCTCGTCGATCGGCATGCTGGCCGGCGGCGTACTCACCGACCTGGCCGGCTGGCCCGCGATCTTCCTGATCAACCTGCCGATCGGGCTGGTCATCCTGGTCGCCGCGGTGCGCCGGATCGAGCCGGACCGGGGCCTCGGGCTGCGCGCCGGCCTGGACCTGCTCGGCGCGGTGCTGGTCACCGCCGGGTTGATGGCCGCCGTGCTGGCGATCGTCGGCACCGGGGAGCACGGCTGGACCTCGGCCCGTACGCTCGGCGCGGCCGGGCTCGCCGCCGTCCTGCTCGGCGGCTTCGCGGTCCGGCAGCGGGCGACCGCCACCCCGCTGCTGCCGCCCCGGCTGCTGCGCGCGCCCGACCTGGTCGCCGCGAACACTGTCCAGTTCCTCATGGTCGCCGCGTTCTTCGGCTTCCAGTTCCTGCTCGCCCTGGAACTCCAACTGGTCCTCGCCCTGGACGCGGCCGCCACCGGGCTGGCCTTCCTGCCCACTCCGGTGATGATCGCGGTGGTCTCGCTCGGCCTCGCCGGCCGGCTGATGGCCCGGTTCGGCGCCCGGGCCGTGCTGCTCACCGGGCTGGCCCTCGCCGTGGTCGGCTTTCTGCTGCTGGCCCGGTTGCCGGTCGACGGCAGCTACCCGGTCGACGTGCTCCCGGCGATGCTGGTCTTCGGCGCCGCCGGCGGGCTGACCCTGCCGGCGGTGACCACGCTGGCCATGGCCGGCGCCGGCGAGGCCGACGCCGGGCTCGCATCGGGGCTGGCGAACACCACCCAGCAGGTCGGCGGGGCGCTCGGACTGGCCGCGCTCGCCACCCTGGCGGCCACCCGCACCGACGGCCTGCGGGCCGCCGGCTGGACCGAGACCGCCGCCCTCGCGGCCGGCTACCGGACCGCCTTCGCCGTGGCCGCCGCCCTGGTCACCGCCGCTCTGCTGGTCGCGGTGGCCACCCTCCGCCGGCGGTACACGGCGGGCGAGCCGTCGACGGCCGCCGGCGCGGACAACCCGGGCCGGCCCGACGCGTCGGTCGGCGTCGCCGCCGAGCCGGGGTCGGCCTCCGGTGGCGCCGGTTCGTCGGCGGGCTCCTCGGCCGGAGCTGCCGAGGAGCCCGCGAACCTCGCCCCGGCGGCCGCGGGTCAGCCCGGTTCGGCGGCGCCCAGCACGGCGAGCAGCGCGTCCAGGGCGGCGGGGTAGGCGTGCCCGGGCGGGGTGGCGTAGCCGACGACCAGACCCGGTGGGTGGGCGCCCGGGCGGTGCCGGTGAGCGGCCAGCCCGCCCAGGGCCAGCCCGCGCCGTGCCGCCGCGGCGAGCAGCGCCGCCTCGTCCGGCCCGTCCGGCGGCAGGCGCAGCAACGCGTGCAGGCCGGCGGAGACGCCGCCCACCCGGTACCGCCCGCCGGCCGCGTCGAGCCGGTCGAGCAGCAGGTCCCGGCGGCGGCGGTAGTGCCGGCGGACCGCCCGGATCTGCCGGTCGTAACCGTGATTCGTGATCAGGTCGGCGAGCGCCAACTGCCCGATCGTCTCCGAGTGCAGGTCCAGGTGCCGTTTCGCCTCGACCACCGGCTCGACCAGCCGGGCCGGCAGCACCAGCCAGGCCAACCGCAGCGCCGGGCCGAGGGTCTTGGCGGCGGTGCCCACGTACGCCACCTGCTCGGGTGCGGTGCCCTGCACCGCACCCACCGGCTGCCGGTCGTAGCGGAACTCGCCGTCGTAGTCGTCCTCGACCACCAGCGCGTCCCGGTCCCGCGCCCAGCGGGTCAGCGCGTGCCGGCGCTCGGGCGCCAGGGTGACCCCGGTCGGGTACTGGTGGGCCGGCGTCACCACCGCGGCGGCCACCCCGGCCAGCTCGCCGGCGCCGAGCAGGTCGGTGCGGGCGCCGCGGTCGTCGACCGGCAGCGGCAGCACCGTGCCGCCGTGCCGGCGGGCCACCTCCCGGTGGAAGGCGAGCCCCGGGTCCTCCATCGCCAGCACCGGGCGGCCCGCGTCGCGCAGCACGCCGACCAGCAGCGCCAGTGCCTGCACGTACCCGGTGGTGACGACGATCCGGTCGGGATCGGCCAGCACCCCCCGGGCCCGGCCCAGATAGCCGGCGAGCGCCGTGCGCAGCTCGCTCCGCCCGCGCGGGTCGCCGTAGCCGTAGACGCTCGCCGGGGCGGCGGTCAGCGCCCGCCGGGTGGCGCGCAGCCAGGCGGTCACCGGGAAGGCCGCCACGTCGGGACTGCCCGGGCGCAGGTCGTAGCGGGGCGCGACCGGACCCGCCGGGGCGGCGGCCGGCGGCGGCGCGGCGCGCAGCAGCGGGCTCACCTCGGTGCCGGCACCCACCCGGGCCACCAGCCAGCCCTCGGCGACCAACTGGTCGTACGCCGCGCTGACCGTGCCCCGGGACACGCCCAGCTCGGCGGCGAGCGTGCGGGTGGCGGGCAGCCGGGTCGCCGGGGCCAGCCGCCCGTCCCGAATCGCCTCCCGGAGCGCGCGTTCCAGCCCGGCCCGGCGGCCGGCCGTCGCGTCCAGCTCCAGGTGCAGGTCGACCCCGAAAGCGGCCCAGTCCATCGGCACGGAATTGGAGCTTAGAGCGGGCCGGCGGCCGGTCGAGAATCGGCGTATGACCGCCACCCCGACGGGTCGGGCGGCGGCGCTGCGCGCGCTGCACCGCCCCGGTGACCCGCTGATCCTGCCCAACGCCTGGGACGCCGGTTCGGCCCGGGCAGTGGTCGCCGCCGGCTTTCCGGCCGTGGCGACCAGCAGCGCCGCCGTCGCCGAGTCGCTCGGCCACACCGACGGCGAGACCACCCCGGTCGGCGAGATGTTCGCCGCGGTCGCCCGGATCGCCCGGGCGGTCGCCGTCCCGGTCACCGCCGACCTCGAGCGGGGGTACGGGCTGCGCCCGGCCGAGCTGGTCGAGCGGCTGCTCGCCGCCGGCGCGGTGGGGCTCAACCTGGAGGACTCCGCCCCGGGCACCGGGGCGCTGGTCGACGTTGGCGCGCAGGCCGACCTGCTGGCGCAGGTGCGGGCGGCGGCGGACGCGGCCGGGGTGCCGGTGGTGCTCAACGCCCGGGTGGACGTCTTCCTGCGGCCCGCCGGGGACCCGGCCGAACGGTTGGCCGAGGCGGTCCGCCGGGGCCGGCGTTACCTCGCCGCCGGCGCGGACTGCGTCTACCCGATCATGCTGACCGACCCGGGGGAGCTCCGGAGTTTCGTCGAGGCGGTGACCGGCCCGGTGAACGTGCTGGCCCGTCCGGGCACCCTCGGCCGGGCCGGCCTGGCCGCCCTCGGGGTGGCCCGGATCAGCCACGGATCCGGCCTGTACGCCGCCACCCGTGCGTACACCGCCCGGCTGCTCGACGCCGTGGCGGCCGGCGACCCGCCGGCGGCACCCTGACCCGCCGGGGCGCGCCTTCCCCCGACCGCCGCCGCGCCCGGTGGACCGCCGGCCGCCGCGCCCGGTGGACCGCCGGCCGCCGGGTCCGGTTGACCGCCGGCGGCCGGTCGTGTCCGGTTGACCGGCGGCCCGCGGGCCGGGAAGGTGATCGGATGGGCGGGGCTGACGAGAACCGGGCCGGGGTGGCGCTGACCAACCTGGACCAGGCGCTGTTCGACGGGGCCGACGCGACCAAGCGGGATCTGGTCGACTACCTCGACGCGGTCCACGACCGGCTGCTGCCGCAGCTGCGGGACCGACCGCTGTCGGTGATCCGGGCGCTGCGCGGGCAGGCGCCGTTCATGCAGAAGAACCTGCCGAAGTACACCCCGGAGTGGGTGCGCCGCACCGCGGTGTGGGCCGAGGCTTCGCACCGCGAGGTGTCGTACGCGCTCTGCGACGACCGCCGCACCCTGCTCTGGTTCGCCAACCAGCGGGCGATCGAGTACCACCCCACCCTGGCCACCGTTGACGACCTGCACCGGCCCACCCACCTGGTGCTCGACCTCGACCCGCCGGAGGGGGACTCGTTCGCCCTGGCGGTGGCCGCGGCCCGGCTGGTCCGGCAGGCGCTCGCCGACTGCGGGCTGGCCGGGGCGGTCAAGACCAGCGGGGCCAAGGGGGTGCACGTCTTCGTGCCGGTGGCGACCGGCGCCACCGCCGTGGACATGGCCGCCGCCACCCGGGCCGTCGCGGCCCGCGCCGAACGGCTCGACCCGGCGCTGGCCACCACCGCCTTCATCCGCGAGGACCGGGGCGGCAAGGTCTTCGTGGACTCCACCCGGGCCGGCGGGGCGACAGTGGTGGCCGCGTACAGCCCGCGGCTGCGGCCGGGGGTGCCGGTGTCGTACCCGGTCGGCTGGGCCGACCTGGGCGACGTCACGCCGGCCGACTTCACCATCCGCACCGTGCCCGGCCTGGTCGCCGACCGCGATCCGTGGGCCGAGCAGATGCCGGCGCCGCAGCCGCTCCCGGCGGACCTGGTCGCCGAGGGCCACACCATTCCGGTCGCCCGGGTGCAGGCCATGCACGAGGGCAAGCGCCGGGCCCGCGCCCGCCGCGCCGCCGGCTGAGCGACATCGGGCCGGTGCCGGTGCCCGTCGCCGTTGCCGGGTGTCGTCGCGGCACAGCGGCCCGTCGACGCCGGCCAGCGTCGTTGCCCGGTGCGGCCGGCGGGCCACCGGCCGGCCGGTGGCTTCGTATCCTGGGCGGATGCCGCACGACACGGTGTTCGCCGAGCACCGCCCGCTCCTGGTGGCCGTCGCCTACCGGGTGCTCGGCCGGGCCAGCGATGCCGAGGACGTGGTGCAGGACGCCTGGCTCCGCTGGAGCGGTGTCGACGTCGAACAGGTCGAGAACCCGGAGGGCTACCTGGTCCGGGTGACCACCCGGCTGGCCATCGACCGGCTGCGCAGCGCGACCGCCCGGCGCGAGTCGTACGTCGGGCCGTGGCTGCCCGAGCCGATTCTCACCACGCCCGATGTCGCCGACGACGTGGCCCGGTCCGAGTCGGTGTCGCTGGCCATGCTGCTCATCCTGGAGTCGTTGTCGCCGCTGGAGCGGGCGGTCTTCGTGCTGCACGAGGCGTTCGGGTACTCGTACAACGAGATCGCCGGCATCGTCGACCGGAGCCCGGAATCGGTACGCCAGACGGCGGTGCGGGCGCGCCAGCACGTGAGCGGACGCCGCCGGCGCTATGACACCGATCAGGGAACGCGACGCAAGGTCACCGAGTCGTTCATGTCGGCCAGTGCCGGCGGCGACCTGACCGCCCTGATGGCGGTGCTCGCGCCCGACGTCCGGCTGGTCTGCGACGGTGGCGGCCTGGCACCCGCGCCCCGCAAGGCGATCGACGGCATCGAGCTGGTGGCGCGGGCGCTGGTCACGTTCGCCGGGCGCATGCCGGAGTCGCCGCGCGTGGTCATCGCCGAGGTCAACGGCGGCCCTGGCGTTGTCATCTACTCCGCCGAGACCCCGGTGGCGGTCGTCGTGCTGCACCTGGTCGACGGGCGCGCCCGGGAGATTCACCTGGTCAGCAACCCGGAGAAGCTCACCGCCGTCCGCGGAATGTGACGCCGCCCACAGCAGCTCACGTGGCGCGCCGGGGTGCCGTCCGTGGGGCATGACGAACACACGGCAGACGCGAATCGTGGTTATCGGCGCCGGATACACCGGCCTGCTGGCGGCGCTCGGCGTGGCGCGCCGGGCCCGGGGGCGGGTGACCGTGACCCTGGTCAACCCCGGGGAGCGGTTCACCGAACGGCTGCGGATGCATCAGCTTGCGACCGGACAACAGCTCGCCGAGCACCGCATCCCGGACCTGTTGACCGGCACCGGGATCGCCTTCGTCCAGGGCTGGGCGACCGGTGTCGACACCGCCGCGCGCACGGTCCGGGTGTCCGGCTCGGACGGTGCGGTCGCGCTGGACTACGACACCCTCGTCTACGCGATCGGCAGCACCACCGACACCGCCCGCGTTCCGGGCGCCGAGCACGCCTTCACCCTCAACAGCCCGATGGACGCGCGACGGATGGCCGCACACCTCGCGGCCGCGGGCCGGAGCACCTTCCTGGTGTGCGGGGGCGGGCTGACCGGGATCGAGGCGGCGGCCGAGATCGCCGAGTCCTACCCGGACGTCACGGTGACGCTGCTGACCCGGGGCGAGCCGGGCGCGATGATGGGAGTCCGGGCCCGCGGCTATCTGCGGGCGTCGCTCGACCGGTTGGGTGTGATCGTCCGCGCCGGTGTCGAGATCGCCAGGGTGCTACCAGCGGGCGTGGAACTGGCCGGGGGTGAGGTCGTGCCGGCTGACGGCACGCTGTGGACCACCGGGGTGCGGGTGGCGCCGCTGGCCACGCAGGCCGGGATCGCCACCGACGACACCGGTCGGATCGTCACCGACGCCACCCTGCGCTCCGTGTCGCACCCGGAGATCTACGCCGTCGGCGACGCCGCCGCGGTCCGGCAGGCCTACGGCGTCATCCACGGCACCTGCCAGAGCGGCCTGCCGACCGCCGCCCACGTCGCCGGCAACATCGCCCGCGAGGTGCGCGGCAGGGCGCTCCGGCCGTTCCGGTTCGGCTACCTGCACCAGCCGGTCAGCCTCGGGCGCCGGGACGCGGTGATCCAGTTCACGTACCCCGACGACACTCCGCGGCGGTGGCTGCTCACCGGCCGGGCGGCCGTGCTCTACAAGGAGACCGTCAGCAGCAGCCCGATCACGACGTACGGCCTGGCGAAGCGGATCGGCATCTCGGCCCGGATGCTGAGCACCAGCGGCGGCCGGCGCAACCGGCCGCTGACCGGACAGGTTCGGTGACCGGAACCGGATGGGATGCCCCCTGGTACTCCAACCGGCACTCGCCAGGTCGGTCCCGCCCCCGCGCTTCGGCACGTATTCGGCACTTAGACGCCCGCCATCGGCCACTGGCGGCCGGACTCAGTCAGACACACGACGAAGGCCCCTGACCGGGCTTTCCCTGGTCAGAGGCCTTCAGTGCTGGTGTCAAGAGTGCCCCCGGCAGGATTCGAACCTGCGCCCCCGCCTCCGGAGGGCGGTGCTCTATCCCCTGAGCTACGGGGGCTCAGCGACTGGAGAAGACTAGCAAACGTCCGCTGGTAACGACGAATCGGTATCCGGGCCGCGCGTCGCGCCGGCCGGGGGACGGCTTCAGCGGGACCGCCGTCGATCGCGGCGCGGTGTACCGGCGACGCCGCCCCGGTACGCCGACGCTCCCGTCCGCCTCGGCGGGAGGTGGACGGGAGCGTCGGCGGCGGTCAGGCCGCGACGGCGCGACCGCAGCTGGGCAGGGGGTGCAGCACGATCCGGCGGGGCAGCCGGCGGGGCCACTCGTTGCGGGGCCACGAGCCGTCCACGATGAGGTGCACGGTCCGCTGCTCCTCGCCGCTGAGCCGGAGCACGAACTCGCGGGGGAGGGGCGGGTCGACAGTAGGAGTCGTGATCATGAAGCGCACCCGGCCGCGGGACGAGACAGCGGAGATCACGTCGGCCGCCGGCATGGTGCCGCGTAGCCGCACCCGGCCGATCCAGTAGACCTCGGCCAGGTGCTCCTGGGCCGCCCGGGTGATCGCCGGGTACTCGCTGCGTACCCAGCGCTCGACCGCGCCCACGCAGAGCCCGCAGGCGCGTTCCCGGGGCTCCCGCGGACCCAACCCCCAGGCCCGCAGGTACGCCCCGACCGCGCCGGCGTCCAACGACAGGTCGAACCGGCGCTGGATGAGCGTCTGGAGGCTCTGCCGCGTCCACAGCTCCTCGTCCAGGCCGAACTCGTCGGGGTGGACGCCCCGCAGCACGTCGATCAGTTCGAGTTCCTGTTCGCGGCTGAGCGTTCCCGGCTCGCCCGGCCGCTGTCCGCGACGGGCGGCTGCCACCGCCCCGTCACCGCCGATGGTGTGGCGCCGGCACCAGCTGGTGACCGACCGCCGCGCGTCTCTGAGTGCAACCCCCACGTCCTGCGCAACGAGCCCGAATCGCAACTGGTCACGATATGTGTGGAGAAAACTCCCTTAGCCACGTAATCGCCCACACACCCCAAACCATCACAACACCCCGAAACCGCCCATCCGTCCGGCCCCAAAAGAGATCAAGAGGTCTGCGTCGTCCGGCGGGGCCGGCGATGACGCGAACCTCTTGATCGACGAGGAGGAGCGGGGGCGGATCAGCCGTTGAGGCGCTTGAGGGCGTTCTGGAGGTTGGTGAGGTCGGTCTGCTGGGTGTTCTTCATGGTCTGGGCGGTGCGGACGACGTCCGGCTCGTCGGTGGCGTCGAGCACCGCGTCGATCATGTGGATCCCGCCCAGGTGGTGCTTGATCATCATGGTCAGGAACCGGACGTCCAGGTCGCGCCCCTGGGCCGCGCGCAGCGCCGCCATCTCCTCCGGCGTCGCCATCCCCGGCATCAGCCCGTTCTTGACCGTCATCGCGCCGTCGGGCATCCAGGACATCGGCGGCTGCGAGCCGGTCGGGTCGAGCCCCCAGGAGCGCAGCCAGGACTGCATCGCGCCCATCTCGCCCTGCTGGCCGAGCGCGATGTCGCCGCCGATGCTGCGCACCTCCGGGTCGCTGGCCCGTTGGAAGGCGATCAGGCCCATCTCCACCGCCTGGGCGTGGTGGGTGGTCATGTCCCGGGCGAAGCCGGCCTCCACCGACGCGTCACCGGGGCGGGTCAGCCGGGGGGTCAGCAGGCCGCCGGCGTACCCGAGGAGCAACCCGACCACGACGGCGAGAGCCAGCGCGGCCACGCCCCACCGGCGCCCGGTGTCCGGGCGCTCCGGTGGGGTCGGGTCGCCGAGGCTCGGGGTCTCGGTCGTGGTCGGTGCGCTCATCGTCCCCTCAGCCCTGCGGCATCGTCGCGCCGTCGCGCGGCGTGGTGCCGGTCGCGGTGATGCCCTGGTTGCACAGCGCCGTCGGCCCCTCGATCGAGGCGTTCACCCGCAGCGTCTTGATGAACTCGTCGATCCGGCTGTCGTCAGCGTTGTCGACCTTGAGCTGGTAGCCCCAGGCCTGCAGCGAGATCGGCTTGTCCAGCCCCTCGTACGGGCTGAGCATGGTCTTCTCCACGCCCGCGACCTTGTCGCGCAGCTTGGCCACCTGGTCGGCGGGCAGGTCCGGACGGTAGGTGATCCACACGGTGCCGTGCTCCAGGCTGTGCACCGCGTGCTCGTTGGCGATCGGGGCGTCGTAGACGTCACCCATGCAGTTCTGCCAGGACGCGTTGTGCGGGCCGGCGACCGGCGGGCTGATCTCGTACTTGATCGGGCCGGCCTGGTGGTTGCTGCCCTTGACCAGTTCCTTGTCCAGTTCGCGGTAGTTCACGATGCCGGAGATGTCGGCAGCCCGGTCCTCCCACGGCTTCGAGCCCTGGAAGGCCGCCCAGGCGCCGTAGCCGATGATCGACGCGGCGAGCACGCCCACGGCGACGAAGAGCGCGATGGGCCCCCAGGACCGGCCCTGGCTGACCTTGACCGGGGTGACCGGCTTGCGGCCCTTGCCACCGGCGCCCGGACGGGGACCGGTCGACTTGCCGGACCCGGCCTTGCCGCCGGCCGGCTTGCCGGCAGCGGCCGGCCGGGCCGCCGGCTTCTTGCCGGTGCTGACCACGGTCGGACGGCGCTGCTCGCCGCCCGGGGTGCTGATGCTCATCGTGCCTCGTCAGGTCGGTCGGTCAGGGGAGCCGGCGGTCGGAGTTCACATGCTGGGTCGCCGCCGCGGGGACCGAGTCTACCCCCGATAACATGGTTCGGTGACTCCCGCAGAACTCGCCGAGGTCGTCCTCTCCGCAGCCCACGCCGTCTTCACCGAGCGGGGCCTGGATCGCTCCGCCCTGCCGGAGCGGACGGCGGTGGAGCGACCCCGCAACCCCGAGCACGGCGACTACGCCTCGACGCTGGCGTTGCAGCTCAGCAAGAAGGTGGGCGTCCCGCCGCGGGAGCTCGCCGGCGCCCTCGCCGAGCAGCTCGGCCGGGCCGCCGGGGTCAAGTCGGTGGAGATCGCCGGCCCGGGCTTCCTCAACATCCGGCTGGACGCCGCCGCCGCCGGCCAGCTCGCCCGGTCGATCGTCGAGGCCGGTGCGGAGTACGGCCGCAGCGACCGGCTCGCCGGGCAGCGGATCAACCTGGAGTTCGTCTCGGCCAACCCGACCGGCCCGGTGCACATCGGCGGGGTCCGCTGGGCCGCCGTCGGCGACGCGCTGGGCCGGCTGCTGCGCGCCACCGGCGCCGAGGTGGGCACCGAGTACTACTTCAACGACGCCGGCTCGCAGATCGACCGGTTCGCCCGCTCGCTGCTCGCCGTCGCCCGGGGCGAACCGACCCCGGAGGACGGCTACGCCGGGGCGTACCTCGGGGAGATCGCCGCGGCGGTCCAGGCCCGTCGGCCGGAGGTGCTCACGCTGGACGACGCGGCGGCCCAGGAGGTCTTCCGGGTCGAGGGCGTGGCGCTGATGTTCGACGAGATCCGCTCGTCGCTGCGCGACTTCGGGGTCGAGTTCGACACCTACTTCAACGAGAAGGACCTGCACGACCGGGGCGAGCTCGACCTGGCCCTGAGCCGGCTGCGGGAGCAGGGGCACGTCTTCGAGGCCGAGGGCGCCACCTGGCTGCGCACCACGGAGTTCGGCGACGACAAGGACCGGGTGCTACGCAAGTCCAACGGCGAGTGGACCTACTTCGCCGCCGACTGCGCCTACTACCTCGACAAGCGGGAGCGCGGCTTCGAGCGGGTGGTCATCATGCTCGGCGCCGACCACCACGGCTACATCGGCCGGATGAAGGCGATGGCCGCCTGCTTCGGCGACGACCCGGAGCGCAACCTGGAGATCCTCATCGGCCAGCTGGTCAACCTGCTCCGCGACGGCGCACCGATGCGGATGAGCAAGCGCGCCGGCACCGTGGTCACCCTGGAGGACCTGGTCGACGCGATCGGGGTGGACGCCGCCCGCTACGCGCTGGCCCGCTACTCCAGCGACTCGCCGATCGACATCGACGTCGAGCTGTGGACCCGGGCCACCCGCGACAACCCGGTCTACTACGTGCAGTACGTGGCCGCCCGGACGGCCAGCGTGGGGCGCAACGCCGCCGAGGTCGGGCTCACCCGGGGCGACGCCGCCGCGTTCCGCCCCGAGCTGCTCGACCACGAGAAGGAGAACGAGCTGCTCAAGGCGCTCGCCGAGTTCCCCGCCGTGGTCTCCACCGCGGCCGAGCTGCGCGAGCCGCACCGGGTGGCCCGCTACCTGGAGGATCTCGCCGGGGCCTACCACCGGTTCTACGACAACTGCCGGATCCTGCCGCGCGGTGACGAGGAGGTCACCGACCTGCACCGGGCCCGGCTCTGGCTCAACGACGCCACCCGTACGGTGATCGCCAACGGGCTCCACCTGCTCGGCGTCTCCGCGCCCGAGAGGATGTGACATGCGGGCTCACGAGGCTGGTGCGCTGCACGGCGACATCGGCAACCGCGGTCCGGCCTGGCTGCGTACGCCGGCCGACGTCAACGCCCTGGTGCCGCAGCTGTGGCCGCGCACCGTGGCGCGCGGCGCGGATGGCGCGCTCACCGTCGCCGGCCTGGCCGTGCGTGACCTCGCCGCCGAGTTCGGCACCCCGGTGTACGTGCTGGACGAGGACGACCTGCGCTCGCGCTGTCGCGACTTCCGGGCCGCCTTCCCGGACGTCGACGTCTACTACGCCGGCAAGGCGTTCCTCTGCCGTGCCGTGGTGCGGATGATCGACGAGGAGGGCCTGCACCTCGACGTGTGCAGCGGCGGCGAGCTGGCCACCGCGCTGGCCGCCGGGATGCCACCGGAGCGGATCGGCTTCCACGGCAACAACAAGTCGGTCGCCGAGCTGACCCGGGCGGTGGACGCCGGGGTGGGTCGGATCATCGTCGACTCGTTCACCGAGATCGACCGGCTTACCGAGCTGGCCCGCGAGCGCGGCGTCCGGCCGAAGGTGCTGGTCCGGGTCACCGTCGGCGTGGAGGCGCACACCCACGAGTTCATCGCGACCGCGCACGAGGACCAGAAGTTCGGCTTCTCGCTGGCCGGCGGGGCCGCCGCGGCGGCCGCCTTCAAGATCCTCGACGAGGACGTGCTGGAGCTGCGCGGCCTGCACTCGCACATCGGGTCGCAGATCTTCGACGCCAGCGGCTTCGAGGTCTCCGCCCGCCGGGTGCTCGCCCTGCAGGCGCAGATCCGCGACGCGCGCGGGGTGGAACTGCCCGAGCTGGACCTCGGTGGCGGCTTCGGCATCGCGTACACCACGCAGGACGATCCGGCCGCGCCGCACGACCTGGCCAAGCGGCTGCGCAAGATCGTCGACGGGGAGTGCGCGGCCGAGCGGCTCGCCGTGCCGCGGCTCTCCATCGAGCCGGGCCGGGCCATCGTCGGGCCGGCCGTGTTCACCCTCTACGAGGTCGGCACGGTCAAGGACGTGGACGGCATCCGGACGTACGTCAGCGTCGACGGCGGGATGAGCGACAACATCCGCACCGCGCTCTACGACGCGTCCTACTCCGCCACGCTGGCGTCCCGGGCGTCGGTCGCCGAGCCGATGCTCGCCCGCGTGGTGGGAAAGCATTGTGAGTCCGGGGACATCGTGGTGAAGGATGAATTCCTGCCCGCCGACGTGCAGCCCGGAGATCTTGTCGCGGTGCCCGGCACCGGTGCCTACTGCCGGAGCATGGCCAGCAACTACAACCACGTGCCCCGCCCCCCGGTGGTCGCGGTGCGCGGCGGCCAGGCTCGTGTGATCGTCCGGCGGGAGACCGAAGAGGACCTGCTCGCATTGGATGTTGGATGACGTCACCTGTGCGCTTGGCGCTGCTCGGCTGCGGCACGGTCGGTGGTGAGGTGGTCCGGCTGCTGCACGAGCAGTCGGCCGACCTCGCCGCCCGGATCGGCGCCCCGATCGAGATCGCCGGCATCGCCGTACGCCGCCTCAACCGCGACCGCGGTGACCTGCCGGTCGATCCGGCGCTGTTCACCACCGACGCGCTCGGCCTGGTCAAGCGCGACGACGTCGACGTGGTGGTCGAGGTGGTCGGCGGCATCGAGCCGGCCCGCGGCTGGCTGGTGGAGGCGCTGCGCGCCGGCAAGAGCGTGGTGACCGCGAACAAGGCGCTGCTCGCCGAGGACGGCGCGGCGCTGCACGACGCGGCCGCCGAGGGCGGCGGCGACCTCTACTACGAGGCGTCCGTGGCCGGGGCCATCCCGCTGCTGCGCCCGCTGCGCGAGTCGCTGCACGGCGACCGGATCACCCAGGTGACCGGCATCGTCAACGGCACCACCAACTTCATCCTCTCCGCCATGGACGCCACCGGCGCCGGCTTCGCCGAGGCGCTGGAGGAGGCGACCGAGCTGGGGTACGCCGAGGCCGACCCGACCGCCGACGTGGAGGGCTTCGACGCGGCGGCCAAGGCGGCCATCCTGGCCTCGCTGGCCTTCCACACCCGGGTGAGCGCGGCCGACGTGCACCGGGAGGGCATCACCGAGGTGACCGCCGCCGACGTGGCCAGCGCCAAGGCGATGGGCTGCACGATCAAACTGCTCTGCATCGCGGCCCGGGGCGCGGACGCCGCCGGCCGGGAGACGGTCAACGTCCGGGTGCACCCGGCGATGATCCCGCTGACCCACCCGCTGGCCAGCGTGGGCGACGCGTTCAACGCGGTCTTCGTCGAGGCCGAGGCGGCCGGCCAGCTGATGTTCTACGGTCGGGGCGCCGGCGGCGCGCCGACCGCCAGCGCGGTGCTCGGCGACGTGGTGGCGGTGGCCCGCAACCGGCTCGCCGGCGTCCGCGCGGCCAGCGAGAGCGCGTACGCCGACCTGTCGGTGCGGCCGATGGGGGAGGCGCTGACCCGCTACCACATCAGCCTGGACGTGGCCGACCGTCCGGGCGTGCTGGCCGCGGTGGCCGGGGTGTTCGCCCGGCACGACGTCTCGATCGCGACCGTCCGGCAGGGCTCGGCGGCCGCCGGCACCTCCGGCGGCCGGGACGACGACGCGGAGCTGGTCATCGTCACCCACGTGGCGCCGGACGCCGCGCTCGCCGCGACCGTGGGTGAGCTGCGCGGGCTGGACATCGTCCGCTCGGTGACCAGCGTGCTGCGGGTCGAGGGCGGATTCTGACCGCGCCGGCCGCCCGATCGGCACGTCGGCTGGCGCTTGCGTCCCGCCAGGTGGTTAATGGCGGGTGTGCCGCGGCCGGCCCGGCGAGGCTGGTCCAGGCTGGAGGCGCCCCCGGCTGGGCGGGGCGGTAGAGGCGAGGAGTGCGACATGTGGCGGGGTCTGATCGACGCCTTCCGGGACCGGCTTCCGGTCACCGACGCCACCCCCGTCGTCACCCTGCACGAGGGGAACACCCCGCTGCTGCCCGTTCCGGTGCTCTCCGCCCGGCTCGGCTGTGACGTCCACCTGAAGGTGGAGGGCGCCAACCCGACCGGCTCGTTCAAGGATCGGGGCATGACGCTCGCCGTCTCCAAGGCGGTCGAGGCCGGCAACAAGGCGATCATCTGCGCCTCCACCGGCAACACCAGCGCCTCCGCGGCGGCGTACGCGGCCCGGGCCGGGCTGACCTGCGCGGTGCTGGTGCCGCAGGGCAAGATCGCGCTGGGCAAGCTGGCCCAGGCGCTGGTGCACGGCGCGAAGCTGCTCCAGGTCAACGGCAACTTCGACGACTGCCTGTCGCTGGCCGCGAAGCTCGCCCAGGACTACCCGGTCGCCCTGGTCAACTCGGTCAACATCGACCGGCTGCACGGCCAGAAGACAGCGGCGTTCGAGATCGTCCAGGCGCTCGGTGACGCGCCGGACATCCACTGCCTGCCGGTCGGCAACGCCGGCAACATCTCGGCCTACTGGATGGGCTACGAGGAGGACCTGCGGGACGGCAACGCCACCCGCGCCCCGAAGATGTACGGCTTCCAGGCCGCCGGCGCGGCGCCGATCGTGACCGGCGAGGTGGTGCGGGAGCCGTCCACCATCGCCACCGCCATCCGGATCGGCAACCCGGCCAGCTGGACCAGGGCGCTGGACGCCCGGGACGCCTCCGGCGGCCTGATCGAGGCGGTCACCGACCGGGAGATCCTGGCCGCGTACCGGCTGCTGGCCCGCGAGGTCGGCGTCTTCGTGGAACTGGGTAGCGCGGCCAGCGTGGCCGGCCTGCTCCAGCAGGCCGCGGCCGGCCGGGTGCCGGCCGGCTCGACAGTGGTCTGCACGGTCACCGGGCACGGCCTGAAGGACCCGGAGTGGGCGATCTCCAC
>NZ_QGSW01000102.1:0-19531 GCF_003176715.1 Micromonospora sp. S4605 | reverse complement strand
GGGTGGGGGTCAGGACAGCCAGTCGTCGAGGTGCTCGGCGACGAAGTCGTCGTCGCGCAGGTGCGGGTAGGCCCGGTGCACCCGGTCGATCGCGGCCAACTGCCCCGGCGAGAGCTCCTCGTCCGGGTCCAGGCACCACCGGCCGGCCAGCAGGCCCTGCCGGCGCAGCACCTCGTGGATGCCGGGGATGCAGCCGTGGTAGCCGTTGGCGGCGTCGAAGATGGCCGCGTTGGCGTCGGTCAGGTGACCGTCCAGGGTGAGCAGTCGGCGCAGCGCGGCGTCGTCACCGGCCCGGGCCCGCCGGGCCTCGTCGAGCAGCGTCACCGCGGTGCCCGCCCAGACCGCCCACTGGCCCAGCAGCCCGCCGACGAACTCGACCTCCACCGCCCGCCCGTCCAGGATGACCCGGTGCGGCGCCACCAGATCGGCCAGGATGTGGTCGTCGTTGCCGGTGTAGAGGGCCAGGTCGCCGTTGCGGCCGGCGGCGCAGACGCCGTGCAGCACGTCCAGGGTGCGGTACCGGTCGAACGGCGCCACCTTGATCCCGACCACCGACTCGAGGGCGGCCAGCCGGGCCCAGAAGTCGCGGGACAGCTCCCGACCGCCGACGGCCGGTTGCAGGTAGAACCCGATCACCGGCAGCACCTCGCCGACCGCCCGGGCCCGCTCGATCAGCGCGTCCTCGTCCAGCGGCCCGTACGGCGACAGCAGCACCAGGTGGTAGCCGAGCGACGCGGCGAGTTCCGCCTCGGCGACGGCCTGGGCGGTGTCCCCGCAGGCGCCGGCGACCAGGATCGCGTCCGAGCCGGCCGCGGTCTCGGCGGCCAGTTCCAGCACCGGGGCGAGCAGCCCCACCTTCGGGTCGTGGATGGCGAACTGGGTGGTGTGCACGCCGACGGCGATGCCGCCCGCCCCCGAGGCGAGGTAGTAGCGGGTCAACGCCCGCTGCCGGCGCTCGTCGAGCCTGCGGTCGGCGTCGAGGGCGAGCGGGTGGGCGGGGATGACGCACCCGCGCTGGAACCGGGTCAGGGCCGCGGCCTGTCGGGTGCTCGATGCGGTCAACACGGTCTCTCCTAGAACTTGCCGTCGCGGCGCTGGAAGCCGGTCGGCTTGTCGAGCAGGGGCTGGCCGTCGGCGACCCAGTCCGCCGTCAGCTCGATGAGCTCGGCGAGCGGCAGGTCGGGGTAGCCGAACAGGCGGTGACAGAGCTGGGCGTTGGACAGCAGCGCGGTGGGTGCCTCGGCGCCGGTGAAGGCCGGCTCCCGGCCCAGCCGCGCGGCGACCGCGGTGGCGACCTGGCGGACCGAGACCAGCTCCGGCCCGGTCAGGTTGAGTACGAACGGCGGGGTGCCGGTGTGGTGCAGGGCGCGCAGGATGACCTCGTTGGCGTAGCCCTGCCAGACCACGTTGGCGTGCCCCATGGTCAGGTCCACGGCCTCGCCGGCGTGCACCGTCCGGGCGATGTCGACCAGCACCCCGTAGCGCATCTCGACGGCGTAGTTGAGCCGGATCAGGGCCAGCGGGGTGTGGTCGCGCTGCGCGAAGTGGGTGAGGATGCGCTCGCGGCCCAGGCAGGACATCGCGTACTCGCCGACCGGCTGCACCGGGGTCTGCTCGACGCAGCCGCCGCTGGTCACCGGCACCAGCGGGTAGACGTTGCCGGTGCTCAGCGCCACCAGCCGCGACCCGGCGAAACGCTGCGCGACCCGGCCGGGCAGGTAGGTGTTGGTGGCCCAGGTGGCGTGCTCCCTGCCGGAGGTGCCGAACTTGGCGCCGACCAGGAAGACCACGTTCGGCGCGTCGGGCAGCGCGGCCAGCGCGGCGTCGTCGGCGACGTCCGCCTCGACCACCTCGGCGCCCTCGTCGCGCAGCATGTCGGCCAGCCCGGCCTCGGAGAACCGCGACACGGCGATCACCCGCGCGCCGGTGCCCGCCGCCGCGACCCCGCGCAGCGCCAGCCGGACCAGGCTCGGCCCCAGCTTGCCGCCCGCGCCGAGGATCAGGATGTCCCCGTCGAGCTTGCGCAGGTCGTCCACCAGGACGTCCCGCGGGCGGGAGAGGCGCTCCTCCAGGTCCGCCACCGTACGCATGCCACCACACCCCTTCAGAAGTAACGGTCATGACCGTAACCTCCGGCCCGGAGAGCGTCAAGGTGCCCGGGGCGACGGGTCGGCCGGCGCGGCTCCGAGGGGCACGCCGAACCGGGCTGACGCCGCTGGTCGGGACGGCGGCGGGCCTGCCGGACTACCCGCACGACCGGGTTTCCCGGCGCACACGTTGCCGCGCCCGGCCCAATTGCGGACCGGGCCGTCGGTCACAGCCGGGCCGTCCATCGCGGCCGTCTCGTGGCTGACGCCGTCGGGTGTGACCGGACCACCGGCCCGGCCGTCAGGGCGGGGCCGGCTACCCCGGACGTGGTCCGCTACGCGGGGCGGGCCGTGGCGCGGGCGGCGGCGAGGACGCCGAGCACGGCCCGGGTCTGCGCCCACGGCACCGGGCTCGGCGCGCCCCGGACCATGCCCAGGAACGCGTCGATGGTGTCCCGGTAGCCGAGCTGGTCGGCGCCGCCGCGCAGCACCACCCGCCGCTCCCCCGCGGCGGTGTGGACGGTCACCTCGTACGCCTCGCCCTCGCTGACCCCGAGCACCTCGACCGCGCCGGGCACCCCGTCCGCCCACTGCAGGGCCAGCACCCCGGTGTCCTCCGAGCGCAGCCCCCGGTGGTGGCGTACCGTGCCGGCGGCCCCGACCAGCCGAACCGCCGGCCCGAGCAGCGCGACCAGCAGCTCCACCCCGTGCAGCCCCATCATCACCAGCGTGCCGCCGCCGATCGCCGGGTCGTCCTGCCACGGGTTGTATCCGGTGGCCCACAACCCGACGTCGTGCCGCACCGTGGCCCGGACCGACAGCACCTCCTCGCGCGGCACGTCGAACGCCGCGAAGTCCGGCGCGAAGCGCAGCACCGAGGAGGTGAGCACCAGCTCCGCGGCCGGCGCCACGACGCGTTCCAGCCGGTCGAGCTGGTCGACGGTCGCGGCGGCCGGCTTGTTGACGAAGCAGGGCAACTCGCGGGCCAGCACCTGGGCCAGCGCGTCCGGCACGTCCGAGGTGGGGACGGTGAGGACCACCCCGTCCGGGCGGGTCGCCAGCAGCCCGGCCAGGTCCGGCGCCACGGCGACGTCCGGCTGCTCGGCGCGGAACCGCGCCAACCGCTGCGGATCCGGCTCCCACACCACCAGCTCGGCGTGGTCGCGCAACGCGCGGGCGTCGGTGTAGGGGTGACTGGTGGCGAGTCCGGCCAGAGCGATGCGCATGAGCGCAGAGGCTACTTCTCCGGCCTCCGGCCACGCCAGCGCAGGTCAGCCGGTCAGCCGGTCCGGTCGAGCTGCTCGGGCAGCACCTCGTAGGCCAGCGGTTCGCCGCGCAGGAACCGGTCGATCTCGGCCACCACGATCGCGCCGGCCCGCCGCCGCGACTCGACCGTCCCAGCCGCCTCGTGCGGCGTGAGCAGCACGTTCGGCAGCCGGCGGAACGGGTGGTCGACCGGCAGCGGTTCGGCGTCGAAGACGTCCAGCGCCGCGTCGATCCGCCCGGTACGCAGCGCGGCCAGCAGCGCGGCCTCGTCCACCAACGCCGAGCGGGCGGTGTTGACCAGCAGCGCCCCGTCCGGCAACAGCGCCAGCTCGCGTGCCCCGATCATTCCGACCGTCTCCGGCAGCACCGGGGCGTGCAGGCTGACCACCCGGCTGCGGGCCAGCAGGTCGTCGAGGCCGACCCGCTCGACGCCGAGCGCCGCCGCCTCCGCCTCGGACAGGAACGGGTCGGCGACCAGCACCCGCGCCCCGAGCGCCCGCACCAGGCCGAGGTAGGCCCGGCCGGTCCGGGACGCGCCGACCACGCCGACCGTCGCCCCGCGCAGTTCCCGCCGCGGCGGAGCGGCCTTGGCGGTCGCCCAGTCGGCGCCGGTACGCAGCGCGTGGTCGAACCGGTGCAGCCGGTGCAGCAGGGCGAGGGTGAGCGCGAGCGCCTGCTCCCCCACCGCGTACGCCATCGCCTCGCCGGCCTGGGTGACGCGCACCCCGCGGGCGAAGCTCTCCGGGGTGACGAACGGCTTGACGCTGGCGCCGGTGTGCGCGAGCAGCCGCAGCCGCGGCGCGGCGGCGAGCACCGCGGCCGTCAGCGGGGCGGTGCCCCAGCCGGTGACGACGACGTCGGCGTCGGCAAGCAGCCCCGCGAGCACCGCCGGGTCGCCCACGTCGGCGCCGTCGGCCGGCAGCCGCACCTCCCCCAGCCGGCCGACGGCGGCCCGGGTGTCGGGGTCGAGGAACAGCTCGCGGACGTACGGCGTCACCGCCACCGCGATGACGCTCAACCCTTGATGCCCGTGGTCGAGACGCCCTCCTGGAAGTACCGCTGGCCGATCAGGTAGGCCATGAAGATCGGTACGAAGGCCACCACGGACCCGGCGAGCAGCATGTTCAACGCCACGTTCTCCTGTTGCAGCGAGGCGATGCCGGTGGTGAGGGTACGCATGTCGAGGCTCTGCCCGACGATGAGCGGCCACAGGAAGTCGTTCCAGTGCCAGAGGAAGACGAAGACGCCGAGGGTGGCCAGGATCGGCTTGATCAGCGGCAGCACGATCGAGACGTACACCCGCCACTCGGAACAGCCGTCGAGGCGGGCCGCCTCGAACAGCGAGTCGGGCAGCGACGCGATGAACTGCCGCATCAGGAACACCGCCTGGGCGTTGGCCAGCGTCGGCACGATCATGCCCCAGTAGGTGTCCACGCCGTTCAGCTCGGAGATGATGATGAACGTCGGGATCATCGTGACGTGGTACGGCACCATCAGCATCGCCAGGAACGACCAGAACATGGTCTCCTTGCCGGGGAACCGCTTCTTGGCGAAGGCGTAGCCGGCCATCGAGGCGAACAGCAGCACACCGACCACGGACACCACCGAGTAGATGATGGTGTTCCACATCCAACGCAGCACGCTCTTGGCGCCGATCACCTGGTCGTACGCCTCGGTGGAGAACGGCCAGGGCAGCAGGCTGTCCGGGAAGGTGACCGGCCCGGTCGGCTTGAACGACAGCACGACCATCGCGTAGAAGGGGAAGAGGGTGAGCAGGGCGCCGCCCACCAGCAGGGCGGTGCGCCCGGCCACCCAGCCCCGGCTGGCCCGGCCGACCCGGTACGGGCGCCGGTTGCGTCGCGGCGCCTCGGTGGTCGGCGCGGCGGTGGCCGGGGGCGTGATGATGTCGGTCATTCGTCTCTCCCCAGGGTCAGCCGCTGGATCAGCGCCACGACGATCGTCATCACGAACAGGGCGACCCCGACCGCGCTGGCGTAACCCAGATCGAAGTACTTGAACCCCTGGTCGTAGAGCAGGTAGACGAGGCTGTAGCTGGCGCGCACCGGGCCGCCGCCGGTCATCACGTAGATCATGTCGAAGACCTGGAACGACACGGTGGTCTCGATGATGGCGACGAAGAACAGCGCGGGACGCAGCTGCGGCAGCGTGACGTAGCGGAAGCGCTGCCAGGCCGAGGCGCCGTCGGTCAGCGCCGCCTCCTCCAGCTCGGCCGGGATGTCCTGCAGGCGGGCGAGCAGGATGAGCATGCCGTAGCCGAAGCGGGACCAGACCGAGACCAGCACCAGGGCGGGGATCACCAGCACGCTGTCGGCCAGCCAGGACTGTGCCGGCAGGCCGAGCGCGCCCATCGCCCGCGACCAGGGGCCGCCCTCGGAGAAGACCCAGCTGAAGATCACGCCGGCGAGCACCAGGCTGGTCACCACCGGCAGGAAGAAGATCGACCGGAACAGCTTCGCGCCGCGGAAGGCACGCCGGGTCAGCAGCGCCATGCCGAGCGAGGCCAGCATCGACAGCGGTACGGACAGCACGGTGAAGATGACCGTCACGCGCAGCGCGGTCCAGAAGGTCGGGTCGTCGACGAGCCGGCGGAAGTTCTCCAGGCCGATCCAGCTCGTCTCACCGCCGATGGTGTAGTCGGTGAAGCCGAGGAACACCCCGGCGATCGCCGGCCCGAACCGGAAGACGGCGAAGAGCAGCAGGAACGGCAGGACGAACAGCAGGGCCGTGCCGGCCTCGCGGGCGGACGGCCGGCGCAGCCGCCGCGCGGGTCTCCCCGGTAGTGCAACCATCTGACAACCTTTCTCAGCGGCTCGCGGTGGGCAGGGTACGCCCACCGCGAGCCGCGCCGGGAATCAGCCGAGCAGCGGAGCGGCGGCCTTGGCCGCGTCGTCGAGCGCCTGCTCCACCGACTTCTTGCCGAGCAGGGCGGCCTGGATCTCCGGGGAGAGCACACCCTGGACGTCGCGGGCCTTCTCGTGCAGCGGGCCGACGGTGCTGCTGGCGACCTGCTTCTCCTGCTCGCCGAGGACCGGGTCACTGGCGTAGAGCGCGCCGGTGGACTTGCGCGGCGAGAAGAAGCTGGACGCCACGTCGTACTTCTTGGTGTTGTCGGCGTTGGTCGCGAAGGCGATCCACTTGCCGGCCGCCTCCTTGTCCTTGGCGTTCTTCAGCATCGACAGCGAGCCGACCGTGCCGTAGCCGATCTGCTTGGTCTCGGTGAAGTGCGGGACGACCTGGATGTTCTCCTTGCCCCAGAACTTCTCGACCTCGGTCAGCGGGACGTGCCAGACGCAGGCCACCTTGTTCTGCGCGATCCGGGTCTGCTCGATCGGCGGGGCCGCGGTGAGCAGGGTCTTGTCGACGTAGCCGCCGTCGACGAGCTGCTTGGCGAAGTTCAGCGCCTTCTTGCCGGCGTCGCTGTTGAAGGCGACCGACTTGCCGTCCGGGCTGAACACGTCGCCGCCGGCCTGCCAGAGCAGCGGGTAGAAGGTCTGGTTCAAGGTCTGCTTCGCGTCGCCGGCGTACGCGGTCATGTCGAAGCCCTTGGCCTTGAACTTGGGCGCCAGCGTGAGCAGGTCGTTCCAGCTGGTCGGGTAGTTCGTCTCACCGACGGCGGCGAAGACCTTCTTGTTGCAGATCGGGGTGGCCGCGCTGGTGAGGATGGGCGCGCCCATCATCTTGCCGTCGATACTCACCGACTGCACCACGTTCTCGTGGTAGTCGCTCTTGGCCGCGTCGTCGAGGTACTTGTCGATCGGCTCGATGTTGCGGGCGTACTTGGGCAGCTGGTCGGGGATGAGGTAGACCGCGTCGGGCCCCTTGTTACCGGCGATCGCGGTGGCGAGCGCCTGGTCCCGGTTGGCCCAGGGGAAGATCTCGACCTTCACCTCGATATTCGGGTTGGCGGCCTGGAACGCCTTGATGGTCTCGTCCCAGTGCGCGCGGTGCTTCGCCTCGTCGAAGATCACCGGGTATGTCCACATCGTCACGGTCGCCTTACCGGAGTCACCGGAGTCGGAACCGCCGCAGCCCGTCGCCGCGAGCGCGGCGACGAGCGCCACCGCAACGGCCGACAGGCTCTTCCGAACACGCATCTCGCATCCTTCCGGGGGAGTCAGGTTCGCAGTACATTAACTTACGGTCCTGTCCGATACTAGAGGTGGAAAGTACCGAGGTCGTGTCGTCACTGATCGTGCGCACGCGTGGACAGATCGATCCAGCCCCGTAATGAGTGAAGGACTCCGATGACCGTCTCCCTGGCCATCGTCGGCGCGGGCAACCGCGGCAGCACCTACGCCGGCTACGCACTGCGCTCCCCCGACCGGGCGCGGGTGGTCGCCGTCGCCGACCCCCGGGACGCGCACCGCACCGCGCTCGCCGACGCCCACCGGGTGCCGGCGGCCGACCGGTACGACTCCTGGCAGGCCCTGGCCGCCCGGCCCCGGCTGGCCGACGCGATCGTGCTCGCCACCCCCGACCGCGAGCACGCCGAACCGGCCGCCCGCTTCGCCGAGCTCGGCTACCACGTGCTGCTGGAGAAGCCGATCGCGCCGACCGAGGCCGAGTGCACGGCGGTCACCGAGGCCGCGGAGCGCACCGGCGTCCTGCTCGCCGTCTGCCACGTGCTGCGCTACACCCGCTACACCGACGCGGTGAAGCGGTACGTCGAGACGGGCGCGCTGGGCCGGATCGTCGGGGTGGAGCACCTGGAACCGGTCGGCTGGTGGCACTTCGCCCACTCCTACGTACGCGGCAACTGGCGCCGCGCCGACACCTCGTCCAGCAGCCTGCTCGCCAAGTGCTGCCACGACCTGGACTGGCTGCGCTACGTGGTGGACGACCTGCCCACCCGGGTCAGCAGCGTCGGCGGGCTGCACCACTTCCACCCCGGCAACCGGCCCGCCGGCGCCGCCGCGCGCTGCCTGGACTGCCCGGTCGAGGCCCGGTGCCCGTACTCGGCCGTCCGCTTCTACCGCGACTGCCTCGCCGACCCGCAGCGGCACGAGTGGCCGCTGTCGGTGGTGACCCGCGACCTGACCGAGGCGGGCGTGACCGCGGCGCTGCGCGACGGCCCGTACGGCCGCTGCGTCTACGCCGGCGGCAACGACGTCGCCGACCACCAGAGCGTCACGGTCTCCTTCGCCGGCGGAGCGACCGCGACGCTGACCATGAGCGCGTTCACCCCGGCCGGCCACCGGCGCACCCGGATCATGGGCACGCACGGCTACCTGGAGGGCGACGGCGAGCAGGTCAGCGTCACCGACTTCGTCACCGGCGCCACGGTCACCACGGACACCCGCGGCGGCGGGGCGGACGCCGGCTCGGGTCACGGTGGCGGGGACATGCGGCTGATGGCGGCCTTCGTCGAGGCGGTGGCCACCGGCGACCGGAGCGCTGTCCGCTCCGGGCCGCGGGAGTCGCTGGACAGCCACCGGATGGCCTTCGCGGCGGAACGCAGCCGGCTGGCCGGCGGCGCCCCGGTCGACCTCACCGAGCCCGTGTCGCTGGCCTGAGCCCGGGCGGGCTCCGCATCCGGGGAGAGCGCCCACCCCGAACCGCGCGGCCCCGCCCTCCCCATCGGGAGAGGGCGGGGCCGCGCGGTGGCCGGGTCAGCGGCCGTCGGCGGCCGTTGCGGACGGCGCGGCCGGTGGCCGAGTCAGTGGCCCGGTCAGCGGCCGGGTCAGCGGCCGATGCCGGAGCGGCCGGCCGCCGCCACGATCGCGTCCTGCTCGGCGCCGGTGAGCAGGCCGGCGTCGACCAGGTCGTCGGTGACCGCGGCGACGTGCGCGACGAACGCCCCGTGGCTGTCCCAGGACGCCTCGTCGCGGATCAGGTCGTTGACCGTGCACCCGCGCTCGGCGTACCGGTTCGGCACCCCGGTCGCGCCGCCCGCGTACACCTGGGCCCGCAGGTCGGAGCGGCGGCAGTCGTCGGCCTCCGGCACGTACCGCAGCAGGTGCGAGCCGTACTGCACAGCGCCGTTGGCGGCCTTGACCCCGTTGCGGAACCAGAGGTTGCCCTGACCGTCCTGGGTCAGCCGGTAGGTCTGCGCGTCCCGGATCACCCGCACGTCCTTGGACAGCGGATCGATCCGGTGCAGGTAGCCGTCGAGCGCGGCGTAGACGTGCTCGTCGGCGGCGCTGACCACGAGCTCGTCGGCCACCCCCGAGGAGCGGCCGGGCACGTCGATGCGGTGCGTCACCGTGCCGGTCGCCGGGTCGAGGACGAACACCTCGCCGTCGGCGAGGCCCCAGATCATCCCGTCCGGGCCGGCGACCAGGGAGGTGATCGCGTCGGCGCCGGGCACCGGCGTGTACTCGGCGGTCTTCTCCCCGGTCACCAGGTCGGCGGTGAACACCTTCGCCTCGGTGGCGCGCGGCACGGTGCCCCCGCCGCCGCCGATGGTGGTGCCCGCCCAGAGCCGGTCGCCGACCACGGCCAGGCTGATCACACCCTGGTCGGCGACGATGTTGCGGTGGGTGGTGCGGGCGCCGGTGGCGGTGTCGTACACGGTCAGGGCGCCGCCCCACAGGCCGTAGTCCGGGGTGCTGCCGACGTAGATCCGGCTACCGGCCGAGGCGAAGGCGATCGGCCGGTTCTGGCCGTCGGGCTGCAACCGGAACAGCTCGCGCGGGTTGGTGCCGAGCCGGTACGGCTGGGCCGGGTCGTACACCAGCACCCCACCGTACGGGTAGACGCCCTGGTACATCTTGCCGTCGTGCCAGCCGAAGCCGTCGGCCTGGCCGAGCCGGCCCACGTTGGTCGCCGTGCCGGTGGCCGGGTCGAGGACGGCGAGGTTGCCGTTGATGTAGAGGTTGGTCCAGATCCGGCCGTCCGGGCCGGCGGTGATGTTGTTGATGTCCAGGGCCTGCGGCGGGAACGGCAGCCGGTAGCGCTCGCTGGCGCCGGTCGCCGGGTCGTAGCGCAGCGCCTGCCCGCCGTAGTTGCCGATCACCGCGTAGAGCTGGCCGTCGAGGAAACCGAACCCGATGCCCGCGCCGTCGCTGCGCACCGGCGTCCCGGCGGCGTCGCGCACCGGCCCGACGGTGTCGGTCGGCAGGTCGTAGCGCCACAGGTCGGTGCCGGAGGTGAAGTAGACCGACCGGCCGTCGGGCGCGAGCCCCGAGGTGCCGCGCGAGCCCATGGTGAACCCGTCGGCCAGCACCGCGCCGGTGTCCGGGTCGAGCACCAGCCCCTGGAGCTTGTTGCGTTTGACGAAGAGCTTCCCGCCGACCAGGTTGATGTCGTAGGGGTAGTTCGCGTCGCCGCGCATTGTCTCCGGCCAGATGTCGCGCTTCTCGCCGGTGGCCAGGTCGAGCCGGATCAGGTGGCCGGCGGTGCCGACCGCCGCCCAGAGCAGGTTGCGGGACGGGTCGACCGCGACGTCGACGACGTACTGTTCGCCGGCGTACATCCGGCCGTGGTCGCGGAAGCCCTCGCCGGGGGCGTAGGAGAAGACGTGCGCGCTTGGGTAGGTGCCGCCGTAGATTCGGCCGTCCGCACCCGGGCGCAGACCGTAGAGCACTGTCTGGCCGGCGACCGGGGCGCCGAGGTCGACGGTGGTCCGGGTCTGCGGGTCGTACGAGTAGAGGTGGGCGTTGGGGTAGCTGCCGGCGTACACCGTGCCGTCGCTGCTCTGGGTGATTCCCCAGGCGCCGGAGGACTCGGGCAGGTACGCGGTGTCGAGCAGTTCCCTGGTCACCGGGTCGGTCACGCTGAGCACCCCGGGTGATCCCATCTGGACGCCGTAGACGACCGGCCGGTCGTCGGCGCCGGTTCCGTAGTGCGCCTCGAAGACGGTGAGCGCGGTCTGCTGGACACCGAAGTCGGTGACGGTGCCGGGGGTCGCCTCCGCCGGGGCGGCCGACGCGGGAGCGGTGGCCGGCAGCAGGGCGGCGGCGAGGGTCAGGACGGTGGCGGGCACGAGGGTACGGCGGAACGGCGGCACGGGCGACCTCCACGATCGACGATGCCCGGCACCCTATTACGGTGACGGCCGGAATTCCAGAGCCTCAGATCGATGCTCGCGATCTGCGAGGAACTTACGGGTCGGGCCTCGACAGCACGCCACCCGGCGTGGTGCGCTGTAGCAGTTACAGCCCTGACCGAAACTAGTTTTATGGAGGTCGTGTTGCGACGTACCGCGCTGACCGCGGCGCTGGCGCTGGTCGCCGCCGCGCTGGCGGTCCCGGCGGGCACCGCCCAAGCCGAGGCACCGGCGACGGCAGTCCAGGCCGAGGCGTCCCCGCCCGGCACCGTCACCGACCTCGGACCGGCGTCCGAGGTCACCTCCGTCAACGGCTCCGAGCTGATCGACGGCACGATCTACACGGCCACCGGCGGCGTGTCGCCGATCGTGGTGGGCGGCTACGACCTGGCCGAGCAGCGGGTCGACAAGCGCTACGAACTGCCCACTGGCGGCGGCGCCTGGGCCACCGCGGCGGTCGGCACCGACCTGTACGTCGGCACCTACGAGCCGGGCGACCTGTACCGGATCGACACCACCGGCACCGCCGTCACCAAGGTCGCCGACGTCTCCCCGGACCGGTACATCTGGGCGCTGGCCACCGCGCCCGACGGCGTCCTCTACGGCGGCACCTACCCCAACGGGCGGGTCTTCTCCTACGACCCGGCCACCGGCGCCACCCGCGACTACGGCGTCGCCGTCCCCGGCGAGCAGTACGTGCGCAGCATCGCCGTCGACGCGACCACCATCTACGCCGGCGTCGGCGCGCACGCCCACCTGATCGCCATCGACCGGGTCACCGGCGCGAAGCGGGAGATCCTGCCGCCCGAGTTCGCCGACCGCACCTTCGTCGGCACCCTCGCGCTGCAGGACGGGCTGCTCGCCGCCGCGCTCTCCCCCACCGGCACCATGCTGCTGATCGACACCGCGGACCCGTCGCGGTACGAGGTGGTGCAGACGCCGGACAGCTTCATCACCGCGATCGCCATCGACGCCGAGCGCAACGACGTCTACGTGGGCACCCGGCCCTCCGGCACGCTGCGCCGGTACGACCGGGACACCGGCCAGCTCAGCACGCTCGCCGTGCCCTACGACGGCGCCGCCTTCGGCCGGATCTTCGTCACCGGCGACCAGTTGCGCGGGGTGGTCACCAACACCGTGGTCACCTACGACCTGGACACCGGTGAGCTGACCGGCGTCGACCTCACCGAGGCCGGCATGCCGCCGGCACCGGAGCTGGCCATGGCGATCGCCACCGACGGGGCCCGGGTGTACGTCTCCGGCAAGGCCGGGGTGCAGGTGCACGACCTGGCCGCCGGCACCTCCACCCGCCGGTTCCTGCCGGGCGAGGCCAAGGTGATGACCCCGGTCGCCGGTGAGATCTGGATGTCGGTCTACACGCTGGCGTACCTGTTCCGGATGGCGCCCGACGGCGACCCGCGGCGGGTGACCACGATCGGCCACGAGCAGACCCGGCCTCTGGACGCGACCTGGTCCCCCGCCGACAAGCTGCTGGTCGTCGGCACCGAACCGGAGTACGGCCGCTACGGCGGCGCGGTCTCCTTCTACGACCCCCGCTCCGGCGCGCTGGACGTGCACCGCGACGTCATCACGGACCAGTCGATCCGGTCAGTGGCGGTGAAGCACGGCACCGCCTTCCTCGGCAGCAGCATCAACGCCGGCCTCGGCACCACGCCGCGGGCCACCAAGGCCCGGCTCGCCGGCTTCGACCTGGCCACCCGGAGGAAGACCTGGGAGATCACCCCGGTGCCCGGCGCCAAGCAGATCGTCGAGCTGGTCGCCACCGGCGACCGGATCCTCGGCTTGACCGAGACCGGTGTGCTCTTCGCCGTCGACCAGCGGACCCGCCAGGTGGTGGCCACCACCACTGTCGCCTCCGGACAGAACACCCTGGTGCAGGTCGGCCCGGTGATCTACGGCAGCAACGGCCGCGACGTCTGGAAGCTGGACCCGGCGACGATGACGGTCACCCCGTTCGTCACCGGCCTGAACGCCCAGTGGTACGGCGGCGGGGCGCTGCTCACCGCCGCGCCGGACGGCTCGGCACTGTT
This sequence comes from Micromonospora sp. S4605, assembly GCF_003176715.1. Taxonomy (NCBI): domain Bacteria; kingdom Bacillati; phylum Actinomycetota; class Actinomycetes; order Micromonosporales; family Micromonosporaceae; genus Micromonospora; species Micromonospora sp. S4605. The sequence continues at coordinate 6,119 of NZ_QGSW01000102.1, read as the reverse complement.
CGCGCTGCGCGGCCGCAACCTGGTCCGCATCCAGTTGTAGACCCCGCACCCCGGTGCGCACGACGGCGGGCCGGCGATCCCGGGGGGATCGCCGGCCCGTCGTCGCTGCCCGCGTCGCTCGTCGCGGAACGGGCGGTCAGCCGGTCACGGTGAGCCGGTACAGGTGCTCGCCCGCGCCGAGGAAGACCCGGCCGTCCGGGTGCACGGCGAGGTACTCCGCCGGCTGCGCCAGCAACTGCCGGCTGGCGCCGGTGGCCAGCTCGACCCGTACCACCTGCTGCCCGCGGACCAGCGCGTACAGCAGGTGACGCGGGGCGTCGTAGCCGAGCTTGCCGCGGCTGTCGGTGACACCCGGCACGAGCTGGATGCGCTGGACCACCGACCGGCTGGCCAGGTCGACGGCGAAGAGCTGGCCACCGGCCAGGCCCCAGAGCAGCCCGGTCCGGTCCACCACCAGCGCCGGGATCGCCGTCGCGCCCGGCACCGGCACGAACTCGAACACCTTGGCGTCGCCGGCGACGTCCCAGCCGAACAGCTTCGCCTCGGTCTGGGTGGGCGGTGGGACGCTGTAGCCGCCGGCGATCGAGGTGCCGCCGACGAGCAGGCCGTTGACGTGGGTGAGGCTGACGATCGACTGGTCGGTGACGACCGGCCGGTGTACCCGCGCGGCCCCGGTGGCCTTGTCCACGATGGCCAGCACGCCGCCGAGGGTGGTGTTCGGCATGGTGCCGTAGGCGACCTTGTCGCCGGCGTCGGTGAGCGCGCGGGCGCGTACCTGGTCGGCGGACTTCAGGTCGAGCAGCTTGGCCGGGTTGTCGGCGCTGCCGGGCAGGCCGGGCGAGTACTCCGGGCTGTGCCAGGGCGCGGCCGGGTCGTACCGGTACAGCCGGGAGTCCGGGTACGCCCCCAGCCAGACCCGGTCGCCGGTCTCCAGCACGCTCTCCACCTGAGCGAAGCGCTGGAAGGCCGAGACGCCGGTGTCCGGATCCACCTTGGCCAGGCCACCGTTGAGGTAACCGCCCACCCAGACCGTGCCGGTCGGGCCGACGTGCAGCGACGCGATCGGGATCGGCCCGCCGGGCACGTCGGTCTGCACCACGTCGGCGCGCCCGGTCACCGGGTTCCAGCGGAACATGTCGCCGCGCCAGAGCAGCCCGACCAGGGTGCGGCCCGGCCAGTCCGGGTCGGCGAGGCTCACCCAGCCGATGCCCCGATTGTTGACCACCCGGCCGGGGAAGACCAGCGGGGTGTCGGTGAACGTCCGCCGACCCGGGTGGTAGCCGGTGAGCCGGCCGGCGCGGGTGAGGTAGACCAGGCCGCCCGGGCCGGGTGCGGAGACGTCCAGGCCGGCGACGTCGTCGATCAGGTCGGTCCACCGCTGCCCGGCGATGTCGTACACCCCGAGCCGGCCGTTGATGGCCGAGCCGAACCGCGCGTACACCCGGCCGTCGTGGGCGTTGAGGTCGTACACCGTCTGCCCGGTGCCGGTGCCCAGGCCGTCGGGCAACGGCAGCTCGCGCCGCTCGCCGGTGGCCTTGTCGATCTCGAACAGGTGGGCGTCCGGCTGGGTGCCGGCGTAGATCTTGTCGGCGGTGACGGCGAGGCTGCGGACGTACTGGACGCCGGGCAGCACCTGGCCGTAGTCGCGGGTCGTCCCGGTGGCCGGGTCGTAGCCGAAGACCCGCGCGCCGGGGAAGGTGCCGCCGTAGACCACGCCCGCGTCGTCCACGGCGATCCGCCAGATGTACGTCTCGGACGGCAGCGGACGGCCGAGGTTCTCCACCGGGCTGTCCGGGCCCGGCCGGCGACGGTACAGGTCACCGGTGTTGTACGCGCCGACGTAGACGGTGCCGTCGGGCGCGGCGGCCACCGCGTACGAGCCGGGCGCGCCGGTGAGGTCCTGGGCGGAGACGGTCCGGCCGGTGGCCGGGTCGATCGCGGCCAGCCTGGCCGGCTCGCCGGAGACGGCGGACCAGAGCACCGGTTCGCCGGTCGGGCCGGGGGCGACGGTGCCGCCGATGAGCAGTACGTCGCGCAGCGGGATGCCGAAGTCGTCCACCGTCACCCCGTCCGCGGCGGGGTTCGCGGTCGCGGCCCCGGCGGACCAGGCGACGGGCAGGGCCGGCGCCGCGGTGAGGGCGACGGCGGAGCGGAGTAACGTGCGGCGGTTGGTCATGGGCGCCTGCTTCTCTTCCAGCGACCGCCGGGTAGCCGGCGGCCGAGCCGTAACGGTCAGAACCGGAATCTCGATGGGTCCGGGAGCGGCGTGCCACACCCGGGCGATTGAGGAGCTGCTACTGGCACGATTGGCCATGAACCATATTCGGCCAGGGCCGTAATGACCCTAGGACGCTGTCACATCGACGTCAACGCCCCGAAGGGGCGGCGTCGGTGCCGCCCGGCTCCGGTCCCCGCCGGCCGCGGCCATCGGCGGGTCTCGAAGGGCTATGCGGCGCCGCGGCGGCCGGGTACGGTCCGGATTGACCGCGATCACGGCGGCGACCGGGATCGCCGGAGGCGTCGGTCACGAGGGGGACGTGGTGAAGATCAGAGCTGGGCTGTGCGTGGCGGCGATGGTCACGGCGGGGCTGGTGGCCGCGCCACCGGCCGCCGCCGCCGAGATGGGCAGCGCCACCGTGGTGCCGATCCAGGTGACCGGCGATCCGGCCAAGCGGTTCAACCTGGTGCTGCTCGGCGACGGCTACACCGAGGCCGACCTGCCCACGTTCCGGTCGCACGTGGACAAGCACCTCAACACCCTCTGGACCATCGAGCCGTTCAAGTCCTACCGCAGCTACTTCAACGTCTACGCGGTGGAGATCGTCTCGGCGGAGTCCGGGGTGGACTGCGATCCCGGCCTGACCGACCCGCGGCGGGACACCGTCCTGGGCATGGGCTTCTGGGGCGGCTGCAACCCGAACAGCGTGCAGCGCCTGCTCTCGGTCGACGGCGCCGCCGCCAACACGTACGCCAACCTGGCGACCGGCACCAACCCGGGCAACCGGCAGCTGATCGCGCTCGCCAACAGCGGCACGTACGGCGGCGCGGGCGGCGCCAACGCGACCGCGTCCGGCGGCAACGCGCTCAGCGCGCTGATCAGCCCGCACGAGCTGGGGCACTCGCTGGGCGGCCTGCAGGACGAGTACGACTACTACGCCCGTGGCGTGGCCGGTGACACCTACACCGGGCCGGAACCCTCCTCGGTGCACCACACCGTGCTCACCGAGCAGCAGATGCGCGACACCCAGGCCAAGTGGTGGCGCTGGCTCGGCGAGCCGAGCGAGTCCGGCGGCACGATCGGCCGCTACGAGGGCGGGCTGTACCTGCAACGGGGAGTGTGGCGGCCCAGCCAGCACTCGATGATGAAGTCGCTGGGCTTCTACTTCGACCAGGTGGCGCGCGAGCGGATGACCCAGCGGATCGCCGGCAAGGTCAGCATCCTGCAGGGCGGCACGCCGGCCGACCAGCCCGTCGGCGCGGACCGGGTCCTCCGGGTGCAGACCCTGCACCCGGTCAGCCACGAACTCGCCGTCACCTGGTCGGTCGACAGCGGCACCCTCCCCGGCACCGGCAACGCCCGCAGCCTGGACCTGCGGTCGTTGCGGCTGACGCCCGGTACGCACACCGTCACCGCCACGGTGACCGACCCGACCCCGTTCGTCCGCGACCCCGCGGTGCGCGACTCGGCCGCGCTGACCCAGCGCCGGACCTGGACCGTCGACACCGCGCTGACCACCCCCGCCGGCGGGGAGCCGCTGGCGATCACCGCGTCGACCGCGACCGACCGGCCGGTCGGCGCGCGGGACGTGGTGTACGTGGAGAGCACCCAGCCCACCGACCGGGTGCCGACGGTCAGCTGGACCCTCGACGGTCAGCCGGTGGCCAACCCGGGCCACGACGGTGACCTGGAACTGGCGCCGCTCGGCCTGGCCCCGGGCACCCACCGGCTCACCGCCACGGTCACCGACCCGGTGACGGCCGAGTCGGTGAGCCGCGGCTGGACCGTCGACGCGACCCGGCCCGAGGTGGACTACCAGGTCTCCGCGCCGCTGCTCACCACGACCAGGCCCGGCAGGCCCACCGAGTACCTGTACAACGGCCCGTTCACAATGCGGCTGACCGGCGCGGACGACGGCGCGGGGCAGGTCACCGCGGAGTTCCGGCTGGACGGCGACGGCTGGCACAACTACTACGGCTGGCCCACCGACGCCGACGAGCCGTTCCGGTTCACCGCCACCGGCACCGACGTGGACGGCCTGGTCTACGGCAACCTCGGCTCGGGCGGACTGTCGGTGTCGCCGTTCGCCGAGCGCTCCCCCGGCTACGGCCGGCACACCGTCGAGTACCGGGGCATCGACGCGGTCGGCAACATCGGCGCCCCCGGGTCGTTCGTGGCCACGCTGATTCCGTCGCCGCCGGCCTGCACCAACGTCGTCACCGGACGCCACACCGGCCCGCTGGTCGTCAGCACCGGCGTCACCTGCCTGCGCGGGGCGACCGTGACCGGCGCGGTCGTGGTCCGGCCCGGGGCCGCCCTCGTCGCCGAACGCGCCACCATCTCCGGCGCCCTGGCGGCGACCGGCGCGGGCGCCGTCGAGCTGTTGAACAGCAGCGTGCGGGGCGCGGTCACACTGACCGGCACCACCGGTCACGTCACCTCGGTGGGCACCCGGGTGGACGGTCCGCTGGTGCTCTCCGGCAACGTCACCGGCGACACGGCGGCGATCCTCGCCGGCAACGACGTCGCGGCGCTGCACTGCGCGGGCAACAGCCCGGCCCCGGTCGACCTCGGTACGCCGAACACCGTCCGGGGCGCCGCGTCGGGCCAATGCCGGGCGCTGTAGGCGCTCGACGGTGGGTCGCGGGCGGCAACCAGTCCCCCGCGACCCTGGCGGTGCACGCCGGTGAGGGCGAGGAGGCCGGCGGCGGCGCCCGGGGCGAGGCGGGCTACGCCCACTTCCCCTCGAACAGCGGCGTCACCGGGCGCTCCCGGCGCCCGATGCGCAGGTCCCCGAAGATGGTGCTCCGCTCCGCCCGTTCGACCTCCGCGTCCAGGTCGAGCCGCAACTCGGCGGACGCGTCGTGCGCCGCGCCGACGAGGACGACCTCGGTCCCGGGGTGGTCGAGGAAGGCGGGCGGGTCGAGCGGGGCGAAGCGGCGGCCGTGGAACTTCGCCCGCAGCGCGGCGGGCAGCTGGACCTTCCGGGATCCGCGCAGGCCGACCCCGGGCGGGGACGGCGCCTCCGGGTTCTTCACCGTGATGACGTAGCTCGCCTCCGGTTCGATGCTGAGCCCGTGCTGCGCCGGGCCGGGATGCAGGGGTAGTTCCAGCTGGTACGCCAGGTGCGTGTGGTCGTCGTGCCGGGCGATCACGTACGCCCCCTCCGCGGCGGGGCGCGTCGCCGGCTGCTCCCGCTCGCCACGGGTCTTCGTCGGGTACCGGCGTGCCCGCAGCGTCTCGTGCAGCTGTTCCGGCCGGGCCACCACCTCGTCGACGAACGCCCAGAACCGGTCGTGCTCGTCGATACCGGGCAGCCGCTTGCGCCCGACCACGAGCAGCCGCAGGTGCCGGCCCTGCCACGGGTGCAGCACCACCAGCAGCCGTTGCACCTCGTCGAGCGAGTCGACGTGCTCCTCCGCCACCCGGGGGCGGTAGAGGAAGTAGATGTCCCCGTCCTCCAGCAGCTCGGCCACGCGTGCCGGGTACCCGCCTCGGCGGGGCCGACACCGGGACGAGCGGGGTGGCGTACGGGGATCGGGGTGGGGCGAGTCCCCCCGGTCCCTAACGTCCGGCGAGGTGGGTGCCCTAATCCGGCGGGCAGGGTTGCGGGCTCATCCCCGATGCCTGGTGGGGGCGGCCGGCCATACCGTTGCCGCCGACATCAGATCCGCCCAGGTCCGAGGAGCACCAGATGGAAACGCAGCAGAGTGTGTCCGTGGACGCGAACGCGTCCCTGCAGGACTTCGTGCTGAACCTGCTCGCCGATGCGGGCGCGCGGTCGGCGTTCGACCTCGACCCGGAGGGCGCGTTGCGGGCCGCCGGCCTGAACGACATCACCGCCGCCGACGTGCAGGACGTCGTCCCCCTCGTGGTCGACTACGCCCCCGTCCACGGCCTC
>NZ_QGSW01000234.1:0-62739 GCF_003176715.1 Micromonospora sp. S4605 | reverse complement strand
CCGGCCCGACCGTGCGCGGCCGCCGCCGCCGGCCCGCCCGGCCTCGCCGACCACGCTCCGTGTCCGGGGCAGCGGCACGGCGTCCCGACCGTGCACAATGGCCGTCCCGGACGGCGGCGCCGCCGTCGGGAGACGGAGGTGGGGTCGGCGATGACGGTCGTCCGTGGTCTGCGCGAGGCGCTGGTGCTCTTCGTCATCGCCCTGGTGGTGGTCGCCGCCGCCGCGGGCATCTGGGTGGCGGTCGCCGGCGGCGACTTCGTCACCCGCTTCGGCATCGCGCTGGTGGTCGTCGGCGCCCTGCTCGGGGTGACCGGCGACCTGACCCTGAGCCGGATCGGCATGCTCGACGCCCGGACCACCTTCGGGCTCGCGCCCGAACAGGAGACCGGCGGCGGCGGGCGGGTGCTCACCGGCGTCGGGATCTTCCTCTTCGTCGGACTGCCGCTGATCGTCGTCGGCATCCTGCTGGTCGCCTGAGCCGAGCCAGCCGAGCCGCGCCGGCGCCGGTCGCGCTCGGCGCGCTGCCCCCGGCGCGGGCCGCTCGCCGCTACGGTGTGAGGCGTGGCGACGGCGGCCGAGGAGATCGAGGTGGGGGAGCGGGTCGTCCGCGTCTCCAGCCCGGACAAGCCCTACTTCCCCGAGCTCGGGCTGACCAAGCTCGACGTGGTGCGCTACTTCCTGGCCGTCGGCGACGGCATCCTGCGCGCGCTGCGCGACCGGCCGACCATGCTGGAGCGGTGGCCGCGCGGCGTCTTCCCGGGCGCGAAGATCGGCACCCGGCAGGACAACCGCGGTGACGCCTTCTACCAGAAGCGGCTGCCGGCGGGGGCGCCCGACTGGGTCCGCACCGCGCACATCACCTTCCCCAGTGGCCGGACGGCCGACGAGGTGGCGCCGAGCGAGCTGGCGGTGGTGATCTGGGCGGCCAACCTCGGCACGCTGCGGTTCCACCCGTGGCCGGTCTCCGCCGCCGACGTGGAGCGCCCCGACCAGCTCCGGATCGACCTCGACCCGATGCCGGGGGTGGGCTTCGACCAGGTGGTGCCGGTGGCCCACGAGGTGCGGGCGTTCCTCGCCGAGCTGGGCCTGACCGGCTACCCGAAGACCACCGGCGGGCGGGGCCTGCACATCTACCTCTCCATCGAGCCGCGGTGGAGCTTCGGCGACTGCCGGCGGGCGGTGCTGGCGCTGGGCCGCGAGATGCAACGCCGGTTGCCGGACCTGGTCACCACCACCTGGTGGCGCGAGCAACGGGACCGCCCGGTTTTCGTCGACTACAACCAGATGTCCCGGGACCACACCATGGCCTCGGCGTACTCCATCCGGCCCACCGCGCGGGCGCTGGTGTCCGCGCCGCTGGACTGGTCCGAGCTGGACGACGCGCGGCCGGAGGACTTCGACGTGCCGTCGATGCCAGCCCGGTTCGCCGAGCGCGGCGACCCGCACGCCGGCCTGGACGAGCGGCGGTTCTCGCTGGAGCCGCTGCTGGAACTGGCCGACCGGGAAGGCCTGGAGGCGCCGCCCGAGCGCTGACGGCAACTCACGCCCAGGGGCTGCGCTCGCCGTCGAACTCCTCGAAGACCAGCCAGGTGCGGGTGGAGAGCACCCCGGCGATGCTCTGCACCCGGTTGAGCACCACGTCCCGCAGGGTGGCGTTGTCCGGCGCGCGGACCAGCGCCAGCACGTCGTGGTCGCCGCCGAGCAGCGCCGCGTGCTCGATGTAGCGCACCCGGGCCAGCTCCGCGGAGACCTCCCGCCAGGTGTTCTGCTCGATCTTCAGCGCGATGTACGCCGAGGTGCCCAGCCCGGCGGCCTCCGGCGCCACCCGGGCCCGGAAGCCGGTGATCACCCCGTCGCGCAGCAGCCGCTCGACCCGCGCGTACGCGTTGGTGCGCGAGACGTGCACCCGCTCGGCCAGCGTGCGCACCGAGGTGCGCCCGTCCCGGACCAGCTCGTCCAGGATCCGCCGGTCCACCTCGTCGAGCGGTCGGGCCGATCGTCCCGTTCCGGCCGTCGGGTCCACCCCCGGCCCGGATTCCTGGCTCACCGTGACGCCTCCCGCCTGCCATCCGTCCCGCAATCGCCGGGGATCTTGAGTCAATCATCCGACAGCAGGAGCATAGGCCCACCACACGTCCAGGAGGTCCCCGCCGTGACGACCACACCCCAGGCGGTCCGCAGGGCATCCACCCGCCGGTCGACCACCCCGCCCGACCCGGCCCGTGGGCTGCTGCCGGCCGCCGAGCCGGTACGCCTGCTCGACCCGGCCGGCACACCGCTGCCCGCCCGCGCCGACTACCCCGAACCGCCCGCCGCCGCGCTGGCCGAGCTGTACCGCCGGATGGTGATCGGCCGCCGGTTCGACGTCCAGGCCACCGCCCTGACCAAGCAGGGCCGGCTGGCCGTCTACCCGTCCTCGCGGGGCCAGGAGGCCTGCCAGGTCGGTGCGATGCTGGCGCTGCGCGACACCGACTGGGTCTTCCCGACCTACCGCGAGTCGATGGCGTTGGTCTCCCGCGGGCTCGACCCGGTCGAGGTGCTCACCCTGCTGCGCGGCGACTGGCACTGCGGGTACGACCCGGCCGCCCGGCGCACCGCGCCGCAGTGCACCCCGCTGGCCACCCAGTGCGTGCACGCCGCCGGGCTCGCCTACGGCGAGGCGTACCAGGGGCGGGACACCGTGGCGCTGGCGTTCATCGGCGACGGCGCCACCAGCGAGGGCGACTTCCACGAGGGGATCAACTTCGCCGCCGTGTTCCGGGCGCCGGTGGTCTACTTCGTGCAGAACAACCGGTACGCGATCAGCGTCCCGCTGTCCCGGCAGACCGCCGCCCCGTCGCTGGCGTACAAGGGCGTCGGCTACGGGGTGCCCAGCGAGCAGGTCGACGGCAACGACCCGGTCGCCGTGCTCGCCGTGCTCACCCGCGCGGTGGCGCACGCCCGGGCCGGCAACGGGCCGTTCCTGGTCGAGGCGCACACCTACCGGATGGAACCGCACACCAACGCCGACGACGCCACCCGCTACCGGGACGGCGCCGAGGTCGACGCCTGGCGGGACCGGGACCCGATCGCCCGGCTGGAGACCTACCTGCGCGAGCGCGGCGTGCTGGACGAGGCGGCCGTCGCGGCGGTCGCCGCCGAGGCCGAGGAGTACGCGGCCGACCTGCGGGCCCGGATGAACGCCCAGCCGACCGTCGACCCGCTGAGCCTGTTCGACCACGTCTACGCCGAGCCGACCCCGCAGCTGGTCGAGCAGCGGGAGCAGGTCCGCGCCGAACTGGCCGCCGACCGGGACGCCGAGGGGGAGCACTGATGGCCACCACCATGGCGAAGGCGCTCAACGCCGCGCTCGCCGACGCGCTGGCCGCCGACGACCGGGTGGTCGTCTTCGGCGAGGACGTCGGGCAGCTCGGCGGCGTCTTCCGGATCACCGACGGGCTGCTGGCCCGGTTCGGCGACAAGCGCTGCTTCGACACCCCGCTGGCCGAGGCCGGCATCGTCGGCTTCGCGGTCGGCCTGGCCATGTCCGGGCTGCGCCCGGTGGTCGAGATGCAGTTCGACGCGTTCGCCTACCCGGCGTTCGAGCAGATCGCCTCGCACGTGGCGAAGCTGCGCAACCGCACCCGGGGCGCGCTCAGCGTGCCGATCGTGATCCGGGTGCCGTACGCCGGCGGGATCGGCGGGGTCGAGCACCACTGCGACTCCAGCGAGGCCTACTACGCGCACACCCCCGGCCTGAAGGTGGTCACCCCGGCCACCGTCGAGGACGCGTACTCGCTGCTGCGCGAGGCGATCGCCGATCCCGACCCGGTCGTCTTCATGGAGCCGAAGAAGCTCTACTTCTCCAGCGCCGAGGCGCAGCTGCCGGCGCGTACCGAGCCGTTCGGCCGGGCGGTCGTGCGCCGGCCCGGCCGCGACGCCACCCTGGTGGCGTACGGGCCGGCGGTGCCGGTCGCGCTGGAGGCCGCCGAGGCCGCCCGCGAGGAGGGCTGGGACCTGGAGGTGGTGGACGTGCGCAGCATCGTGCCGTTCGACGACGCCACGGTCACCGCCTCGGTCCGGCGCACCGGACGCTGCGTGGTGATCCAGGAGGCGCAGGGCTTCGCCGGGGTGGGCGCCGAGATCGCCGCCCGGGTGCAGGAGCGCTGTTTCCACGCCCTGCACGCCCCGGTGCTGCGGGTCAGCGGGCTGGACATCCCGTACCCCGCGCCGATGCTGGAGCACACCCACCTGCCCGGGGTGGACCGGGTGCTGGACGCGGTGGCCCGCCTGCAGTGGGACGACCAGCCCGACCCGCGCTGGCTCGCGGAAGGCAGTGCGGCATGACCACCGTCGACGGGGTCCGGGTGTTCCTCCTGCCCGACCTGGGCGAGGGGCTGACCGAGGCGGAGATCGTCGAGTGGCGGGTCGCCGTCGGCGACACGGTCGGCGTGGACCAGACAGTGGTCGAGGTGGAGACCGCCAAGGCCGTCGTCGACGTGCCCTGCCCGTACGCCGGCCGGGTGGTGGCCCTGCACGGCGCGGCGGGTGAGGTCCGCCCGGTCGGCCAGCCGCTGATCACCATCGCCCCGCTGGACGCCGACGCGGCGCCGGCCGGCGGCGGCGAACCCGCCGGCCACGCCACCTACCGGGAGGAGGAGCGGGCCGGCTCCGGCAACGTGCTGATCGGCTACGGCACCGGCCACGGCGGATCCCGGCGGCGGCGCCGGCCCCGGCTCGCGGTCGCCCCGCAGCCCGTGGCCGCGCCGCCCGCCCCGGCACCCGCCGCCGCTACCGCGCCGGGCGCGCCGGCCACCCTGGTCATCTCGCCGATCGTGCGCCGGCTGGCCCGCGAGCACGGCCTGGACCTGGCCACGCTGCGTGGCACCGGGCCCGGTGGAGTGGTCCGCCGGGCCGACGTCGAGGCCGCGGTGGCCGCGGCGGCGCCCGCCCGGCTGGCCGCGGTGCCGGACCGTCCGGAGCCGGCCGACCCGCCGGCGCACGTCGGGCTCGCTCCGGCCGACGCCGGCGACGTGGTGGTCCCGCTGACCGGCATCCGCAAGGCGATCGCCGACAAGCTGTCCCGCAGCCGGCGGGAGATCCCCGAGGTGACCATCTGGGTGGACGTGGACGCCACGGCGCTGCTGGAGACCCGGGCGGCGATCAACGCGGCGACCCCGGACGCGCCGGTGAGCATCCTGGCCCTGCTGGCCCGGATCTGTCTGTCCGGGCTGCGCCGCTACCCGCAGCTCAACGCCCGGGTGGACACCGAGGGGCAGCGGATCGTCCAGTCCGCCGGGGTGCACCTGGGTATCGCCGCGCAGACCGAGCGCGGCCTGGTGGTGCCCGTGGTCCGTGACGCGCAGCGGCTCACCACGGCGGAGCTGGCCGCCGAGCTGACCGCGACGACGGCGGCCGCCCGGGCCGGCACCCTGCCGCCGGCCCGGCTCACCGGCGGCACCTTCACCCTGAACAACTACGGGGTGTTCGGCGTCGACGGTTCCACCCCGATCATCAACCACCCGGAGGCGGCGCTGCTCGGGGTGGGGCGGATCGTGGACAAGCCGTGGGTGGTCGACGGCCAGCTCGCGGTCCGGAAGGTGACCCAGCTCAGCCTCACCTTCGACCACCGGGTCTGCGACGGCGGGGTGGCCGGCGGCTTCCTGCGGCACGTCGCCGACCGCGTGGAGCGGCCGGCGCTGCTGATCGCCAGCGTCTGACCGGCGCCGGCGACCCCGGCCCGATCCGGGCCGGGGGTCGCCGGCGGGCCGTCCGGCCGGCGGCTCGGGCCGGGCGTTTCCCGGCCGACGGACCGGGAAAGCGGGCTGCCCAGTCGCCGAGGGGAGACGACGTGGCGCACCCGGGCATGACCGTGGCTTCCGGCATCCGGCCGCATCCGGTGGCCGGGGCGCCGCTGCTCTGCGACGCCCGCGACCACGGGCTGACCGGCGACGGGGTGACCAACGACCAGCCCGCCCTCGCGGCCCTGGTCGACCTGCTCGGCGACGCGTACGAGGCGGACGGGCGGGCCCGGGTCATCCACTGCCCGCCGGGGGTCTACTCGATCCGGGACGCGGGCACGGTCTGGCGCAGCGGCGTGTCGCTGGTCGGCGCCGGACCGGGGGCGACCCGGTTCGCGCTCAGCAACGCCGGCAACCGGGCCGAGCCGGTGCCGCTGGCCTTCCACACCGCGCAGCTGCACGGCGCGGACCGGGAGCGGCACCTGGCCGACTGCACCTTCGCCGACTTCGAGATCGACGGCTCGCAGGTGGCGTCGGCGGAGTACAGCCCGCTGGCCAAGGGCCTCGGGTTGCAGTACGTGGTCCGCGGCCTGTTCCGCAACCTCTACATCCACCACACCGCGGCCACCGGGCTGGGCTGTGACTTCCTGCAGGACTGCGTGATCGACCGGGTGCTGGTGGTGGGGTGCGGACGGCAGGACAACGGCACCGAGATGGGCGGTGCCGGGATCGGGGTCGGTATCGGCGGGTGGGGCAGCATCGAGCGGCTCGCCATCGTCAACTGCAGCGCGGTGGGCAACGCCACCAACGGCATCTTCCTGGAACTGCAGGAGGCCGGTGGGCTGCGTCCCCGGGGCATCAAGGTGATCGGCTGCCACACCCAGGGCAACCGCTTCGGCATCTCCGACTGGGGCGCCAACGGCCTGATCGTCACCGCCTGCACGATGACCGGCAACCTGGAGGCCGGCTTCCACGTCTCGGCGAAGGGCACCACGCACACCGCCGGGCGGGGCGGCATCCTCACCGACTGCGTGATCGACGGCAACCTGCGCGACGGGATCAGCATCGGCAACACTCCGGGCCGTACACCATCCGGGGCAACCGGGTCAGCGGCAACGGCCGGCACGGCTACCACCAGCGCAGCCTCGGCGCGGCGGGGCAGGAGGTGGCCGAGGAGATCGTCATCGAGAGCAACGACTTCTACGGCAACAGCGGCGACGCGATCCGCTTCGATCGGCCGGTCCGGGACGCGATCGTGATGGACAACCGGATCCGCAACAACGGCCGGCAGGTGGCGCCGGCGATGACCGGGCACGGCGACTCGGTGCGGTACAGCGAGAAGTCCGTGGTGGACCGGACGGCGACCTGGCCGAACGACGGGCACCGGGGAAAGGTGGTGCGGGTCGGCCGGGCGATCGCGGTGGTGGCGGCGAACGACGCCGACACGCTGACCCTGGCGCCGATCCGGCCCGGCGCGTTCACCGCCTGGAGCGGGGACACCCCGAAACCGGGGACGCCGTACGAGCTGCCGTCCGCGCCGCCGGTGCGGGCCGGGATCACGGTCAACGCGGACCTCACCTCGGCGACCGTGCGGGGCAACCGGATCTGGGACAACCGTGGCCCGGCCACCCAGACCCACGGAATCTGGATCACCGACCAGGGCTGCTGCGTGGACTGCCGGGTGGTGGACAACGACCTGGCCGGCAACGTCGACGCCGCCGTCCGCGCGGACACCCCGCCGGTCGGTGGCCGGTGGGAACGCAACTACGGCCACGACGACGAGGGGTGATGCCGCCGGGCGCCCACCGGCGGCCGGCGGCGGACCCGGTCGCCCGGGCCCGCCGCCGGCTCGGCCGTCAGGACGCCGACGGGTACAGCACCACCGTGGCGGTGCCGGTCTGCGGCGGTACGTCCGGCTCGGTCGGCGCGTCGGTGTACTCGGCGACGAAGACCGCCGACAGGTTGGGCGCGCCGCCGTGTCCACCGTCGACGAAGGTGGCGATGCTGCCGGTGCAGCCCGAGGCGGTCGACAGCGGATGCCCGTGCTCGTCGTGCCCGAGGATGTAGGTGACCCGCACCCGCGAGCAGTCCACCGGCCGGTCGTCGGTGACCTTCACCTGGAACGCGACGGTCTGCCCGAACTCGAACGGCTGACCGGCGACCGGGCTGACGAACTCGACGATCGGCGCCCGCGGCCCGATCAACAGCGGCAGGGTGGCCGCGGCGGACCGGCCGGTGCGGTCGGTGACCTTCAGCGTCGGCTGGTACGAGCCGTTGCTCTGGTACGTCCAGCTCGGGTTCGGCTCGGTGGAGTCGACCGAGCCGTCGGCGTCGAAGTCCCAGGCGTAGCGCAGCGGGTCACCGTCCGGGTCGACCGTCCCGGCGCTGGAGAAGGTGACAGTGAGCGGCGCCTGCCCGGCGGTCGGGTCCGCGCTGATCTTCGGGATCGGGGTCCGGTTGCCCCGCACGAAGTCGATCCGGGACAGTTGGGCGTCCGGGTTCTCCGCGAAGTACCCGTCGCCGTACTCCAGCACGTAGAGCGCGCCGTCGGGGCCGAACTCCAGGTCCATCGGGTTGTCCACCACCAGCGAGGGCACCACCGGCCGGATGTCGGCGACCTCGCCGGCCCGGTCGAGCCGGAACTCCTTGACGTAGTCGCGGGTCCACTCGTAGAACAGCGGAACGCCGTCGTAGTAGGCGGGCCACCTCACCCGCGAGGTGCTGCGCCCGTCGTAGTCGTACGCCGGGCCGGCCATCGGGCCGATCCCGCCGGTGCCGAGCTGCGGGAACTCGCCGGAGGGCGCGGACGGGTACCAGACCTGCGGCGCCTCGACCGGCGGCAGCCGGCGCTGCCCGGTGTTGTGCGGCGAGTCGTTCACCGGCCGCCGGCAGTCGAAGTATCCGCCGGGGGTGCCGGTGGCGAAGTCGTAGTCGCGGTACGGCATGGTCGGCGTGACGCAGTACGGCCAGCCGTAGTTGGCCGGCTTGTCCACCAGCATCCAGCGGCCGTGTCCGGCCGGCCCCCGGTCCGGGTCCGCCGAACCGGCGTCCGGGGAGTAGTCGGCGAGGTAGACGTCGTCGGTGCGCCGGTCGACGGCGAACCGGAACGGGTTGCGCAGCCCCATCGCGTAGATCTCGGGCCGGGTCTTCGGGGTGCCCGGCCGGAACAGGTTCCCCGGCGGGACGCGGTAGCCGCCACCCGGCTTGACCCGGATCCGCAGCAGCTTGCCGCGCAGGTCGTTGGTGTTCGCCGAGGTGCGCTGGGCGTCGAAGGCCGGGTTCCGGTCGGCGCGCTCGTCGATCGGGGTGTAGCCGTCGGAGAAGAACGGGTTGGTGTCGTCGCCGGTGGACAGGTACAGGTTGCCCGCGCTGTCGAAGTCGATCTGCCCGCCGACGTGGCAGCAGATCCCCCGGTCGGTGGGCACGTCGATGATCTTCTGCTCGGTACGCAGATCGAGCCGCATCCCGTCCAGCTTGAACCGGGACAGCCGCAGCACCCCGCGGAACCGCTGCCAGTCCGCTTCGGTGCCGACCAGCGGTGCGTCGCCCTCGTTGACGTCCGGGGTCGCCGGATCGTCGACGGGGGTGTCCATCGGCGGGGAGTAGTACAGGTAGACCCACTTGTTGCGGGTGAAGTCCGGGTCGATGGCGATGCCCTGCAGGCCCTCCTCGTCGTGCTCGTACACGGGCACGTCGGCGGCGAGCGTGTTCAGCCCGGTACGCGGATCGTGGATGCGGACCTCGCCGGTCCGGGAGGTGTGCAGCACCCGCAGATCGGGCAGGACGGCGAGGCTCATCGGCTCGCCCGGGTAGTCGTTGAGTGTGACCTTCTGGAAGCTGCTGTCCGGAGGCGCGGCGGCGGGCGCGGCGGCGACCGGCGCGGCCGGCGCGGTGAGGCCGGCGGCCACCAGCACCAGGGCGGGCAGGAGTGCGGCTCTTCTCATCTGGGCGGTCCCCCGAGGTCGTGGCTCAGTAACGGAGTGAGGAGAGGTAGGCGTAGCCGACCCGGGCGGTGTCGAGGGCGTCGGCGGGGGCGCGCGGCGGGGTGCCCGCGTCGTCGCGCTCCACGATGTACTCCTCGATCCCGGCCTCCCGGGCGTTCCCGAAGATCCGGCCGAAGTCGATCAGGCCGTCGCCGAGGTCGGCGAAGCTGGCGTTGTGGTCCATGTCCTTGACGTGCACCTGGCGGATCCGGCCGTGGTGCGCGCGGATCACGTCGACCGGGTCCCGGGTGCCGCGCCAGGTCCAGAACAGGTCCAGTTCGAAGTGGACCAGCCGGGGGTCGGTCTCGGCGGCCAGGATCTCGAACCCGGTCCGCCCGTCGGTCAACGGCACGAACTCCAGCTGGTGGTTGTGGTAGCCGAACCGCAGCCCGGCCCGCTCGGCCAGCCGCCCGGCGCGGTTCAGGTCCCGGGCCAGTGCCCGGTAGCGCTGGGGGTCGCGGATCGGCCGGCCCTCGGCGTCCAGCCCGAACCAGGGGTGGACCAGGTACCGGCAGCCCACCGTGTTGGTGTCGGCGAGCACCTGCTCCCACGCGTCCGGGTCGAACGGCTGCGGGATGCCGACGTGCCCGGAGGTGGCCCGCAGTCCGGCGTCGTCGAGGGCGGCCCGGAACTCGGCGGCCGTCCGTCCGACGTAGCCGGCGTGCTCGACCCGGCGGTAGCCGATCCGCCGCAGCGCGGCGAGCGTGCCGGGCAGGTCGGCGGCGAGCTGGTCGCGCAGCGTGTACAGCTGGATGCTGATCCGGTCGGTCGGGACCCGGCCTCGGCCGTGCGCCGGGCCGGAGTGGGCCGCGGCGGGCGTGCCGAGCAACCCGGCGGCGCCGACCGCGGCGGCCGAGACGGTGGCGGCGCGCAGCACGCCGCGACGGCTGACCGACTCCGGGCCGGACGCCGGTGGTCGGGAGGCGAGTTCGTCCATGGTGCTGGTCCTTCCTGCCGGGCGTTGCGGACCCGGCCGTTCGGGCCGACCGGCCGTCCGCCGGGCACGCCGGACCGGCCGGGCGTGGGCCCGGCGCGGTGGTCGCGGTCAGCACGCGGCGGCGCCGCCCGTCCGTCGGGGCGGGGTTGCCGCCCGGAAGGCGGGGGCAACGGATCGACCTATGGACAACTTTGTATCTGATTGGCCACCGTACCCTTATCGATGAGCGAAGGCAAAGCTTCGCCGGGACTGACGAAACTTCTGCTCGCTCCGACAAAAGACGGCGCTGGTCCGCGTGCACGCGGCGGCCGGGACGGGCGTGTCGTGGCCGGGCGGGCACCGCCCCCACAGGCGTGATACCTCAGAGTCATCAATATGCCGGTAAGTCATCACGCTGTCGGGCGACTGGTCCGCGCCGGCCCGAGGCAACCCGCCCGGGCGGTGCAGATCGGGCAGACCCGACGGCGGTGGCGAAGTGGGCGGCGGGGTCCCGGTCGAGGATGCAGGGGACAGCCCGGCCACGGGTAGCCGAACGGGCGTATCCGGCGCGCGAACCGGCTCCCAGCCCAATTACCGGCTATCGGGCACACGCCGGGAAATGGGCCGCAAATTGCTTTCCGAATCCGTCGAAATTGCGCGGCCGGCGGCTACCGACGGCGAGAATGTGACGAAGGGAAGCCGTAAACGGGGGGACGCATCATGGAGTTGAGGCGGCGATTGACGCTGCTGGCGGTGAGCATCGCGGCCACACCGTTGGTCCTGGGTGGCTGCACCGCGGACCGCAAGGGCGCCGAGTCGGCCAACGGCCGATCGGCCCCGCCGGAGGTGAGCCTGACACCCACCGACCGGGCCCGGGACGTCCCGATCAGTGCCGAGGTGGGCACCACCGTCAAGGGTGGTCGGGTCACCGCGGTGCGGATCACCGACGACAAGGGCAAGGACGTCAAGGCGGAGCCGCGGGAGGACGGCTCGGGCTGGGTGCCGAGCACGCCGTTGCAGCCGAAGCGGACGTACACCGCGGAGGTGACCGCCACCGGCGACTCGGGTGCCACCACCACCCGGAAGACCACCTTCACCACCATGCCGAAATCGTCGAAACCGGCGATCACCAGCACCTTGTATTTCGCCGGTAATCGGACGTACGGCACCGCGATGCCGGTAACCGTCGCGTTCGACCCGCCCATTCCGAAAGAGGCCAGAGCGGATGTGCAGCGGCGCCTGTTCGTGAAGACGAACCCACCGCAGCCGGGTGCCTGGTCCTGGGTGTCCGACGGTAGCCAGGTCTATTACCGGGCGCCCGATTTCTGGCGGCCGGGCACCACGATCAGTGTCCGGGCGGGGCTGGAGGGTCTGCCGATCGGCAAGGAGCACGTCGGCGACGAGGACCGGCGGGCCACCTCGAAGATCGGCCGCCAGGTGTCGCTGGAGATCGACAACGCCACCAAGCAGATGTCGGTGGCGCGTGACGGCAAGGTCGTTCGCAAGATCCCGGTCAGCATGGGCAAGCCGAGCACGCCGACGTCCAGCGGCAAGATGGTGATCATGGAGAAGCACGAGTTCACCACGTTCGACACCCGGGGTTCGGCCGACCCCTACGTGGTCGACGTCGAGGACGCGCAGCGGCTCACCTGGGGCGGCGAGTTCATCCACGCGGCGCCGTGGTCGGTGGGGGACCAGGGCAACACCAACGTCTCGCACGGCTGCACCAACGTCTCGAACGAGGCCGCGGACTGGTTGATGCGCGTCACCCAGGTCGGTGACCTGGTCACCATCAAGGGCACCGAGGTCGAGTTGACCGAGGGCAACGGCTGGACCGCGTGGAACGTCGGCTGGGACGAGTTCGTCAAGGGCAGCGCACTGCCCGTACCGGCCGGGCTGCGGCCGGCGCCCGCCCAGGTGCCACACCCGGGTGCGGTGGCCGGTGGTTCGCCGGCGCCGGTGCCGTCGGTGACCGGCGGCTGATCCAGGGGTACGCCGACCGGCCCGCCACCGTGGCGGGCCGGTCGCGCGGTCCCCGACGCGCCGATCGGCGCGCCGGGGAGCGGCTCGGTCTCAGTGCAGCGGAACCCGGGCCACCCCGGTCGCGGTGAGGCTGCCCAGCCAGAGCTGGTCGCCGTGCTGCCGGACACCGGTGACCATGTGGTACCCGCCGCGCGGGCCGTGCAGCGTACGCAGCACCCGCCCGGCGCCGTCGACCAGCGCGACCAGGCCGTAGCGCAGCGGCTTCGGCTGCACCGCGGCCGGCAGTACCGCGACCAGCTGGCGCAGCCGCGGGTGGGGCAGCAGCCGCTCCATCGCCGCCAGCCGGGGGCTGGGCAGTGCGATCCAGTACGTCCCGTCGCCGACCCCGGTCAGGTTGTCCGGGTACGCCGGCAGGTCGGCCAGCACGGTGACCTCGGCGTCCGGCAGGGTGAGCCGGACCAGCCGGTGGGTGGCGGTCTCCACCAGCATCAGCGCCGACTCGTCCGGGGTCAGCGCGATCCCGTTGGGGAAGTACAGCCCGTCCCGGACCACCTCGGTGCGCCCGGTGCCCGGGTGGTAGGCCAGCACCCGACCGTTGGGCCGATGCTCCAGCAGGTCCCGCTTCCAGTGCGAGACCGGAAAGCGGTACGACGAGTCGGTGAAGTAGACGGTGCCGTCGCGGGCGACGGCGGCGTTGTCGGCCAGGTGCGGACGCGCCCCGATGCCGGTCAGCTCCCCTACTGTTCCGTCCGGGGTGACCCGCAGCAGCCCCCGGTACGCGTCGCAGACCACCAGGCTGCCGTCGCGCGGGTCCAGCTCGATGCCGAGCGGCCGGCCGCCGGTCTCGGCGAGCAGCCGGGGGCGGGTGCCCGGCGGCGCGTCGACCGGCCACCACCAGATCCGGCCGTCCTCGGCGCCGCTGACCAGCCGCCCGGCCGGGTCGACCAGCACGTCCTCCGGGCCGGTGGCCCCGGCGGGCAGGGGCAGCAGCTCGGCGGCGTCGAGCCGGGTGTCGGTCGGGGCCCACGGCCCGTCCAGCGGCGGCGGCACGGTGGCCGGCTCGCGGACCGGACGGATCAGCCAGGGCGCGCGGGGGCGGGGGACGACCATCCGGCCATTCTCGTCCGCCGATGCCGTCCGCGCCGCCCCCGACCGGCCGGCAAGCTCATCCCTGAGGGGGATCCCGGCAGCCTCGGGGTCGAACCCTGGGCGTACCCGGATTCGGCCTGCGGCAGGTCGGAACTGTCAGGGGTGCCGGCTAGATTCGACGGCATGGGACAACGCGACGACCGCCTCCACGTGCAGATCAGCGCGGCTGATCACATGGTGGAGGTGCGGGTGACCGGCGAGGTCGACATCGCCACCGTCGGCGCGTTGCGGTCCGCCCTCTGGTCCGCCCCGGCCCGCTCGGTGCTGCGGGTCGACCTCTCCGGCGTACGCGTGCTCTCGGCCGCCGGGGTGCGCGCGCTGGTCGCCGCGCACCTGCGGATCCGGGCCCGGGGCGGCGAGCTGGTGCTGGTCGGTCCCGACCCGACGGTCCGCCGGGTGCTGCGCGCCACCGGGCTGCACCGGGTCATCCCGATCGTCGACCCGTGTCCCGACCGCGAGCTGGTGGCCTGCTGAGCGAGTCGCGGCCGGGGTCGGCGACGGGTGTCACCGCCCCGGCCGCGCGGGTTCAGCCGATCAGCGGACGCCGAGCAGGTCGACGACGAAGACGAGCGTCTCGCCCGGCTTGATGACGCCGCCGGCGCCCCGGTCGCCGTAGCCCAGGTGCGGCGGGATGGTCAGCCGGCGACGCCCGCCGACCCGCATCCCGACCACGCCCTGGTCCCAGCCGGCGATGACCCGTCCGCCGCCGAGCGGGAACTCGAACGCCTCACCGCGGTTCCACGACGCGTCGAACTCACGGCCGGTGGAGTGCGCCACCCCTACGTAGTGCACGTTGGCCAGCTGACCCGGCCGGGCCTCCGGGCCCTCGCCGACGGTGATGTCCTCGATCACGAGGTCGGCCGGCGGCGCGCCCTCGATCGGACCCACCTCGGGCTTGCCCGGGCGGGCGCCTGCTGCCTGGTTCATTCGCGAGTCTCCTGCCGTACTGGTCGTGATGTCCGGTCACCGCCGATCCTGCCGGATAGCGGCCCGCCGATGCCCGGCGGACCCGCATGCCGCCGCACCACACCCGCGCCGCCCCGCCGGTCAGCCGGGCCGAGCCGCCGCTCAGCCGCGTAGCCCTGTCCGCGGCATGCGGATCGGCGGCGGGCGCACGGATCGGCGGGCGTCACCGGTGGTGACGCCCGCCGAGGGGAGAGGGTTACCGGGTCACGGCTACCGGAGCCAGCCGTACCGCTGGACGATCGGGAGCCGGGCCCACATCCGGCCGAGGCCCCAGGTGTCGCCGGCGTTGACCAGGGCGAGCACCGCGAGCACCGCGGCGTAGATGAGGTGGTCGTCCATGAAGGGGTTGTTCTCGGGGGGCAGCACGGCCGTCCACATCATGACCAGGAGCAGCCCGCCCGCCGCGGCGGCGACGCGCACCCCGATGCCGAGGATGAGCGCGGTGCCGATGGCGGCCAGACCGATCATGAAGAGCCAGTCGGCCCAGGCCGCGCCAGCGATGCCCTGGTAGAAGTCCTGGAACGGGCCGGTGGCGCCGAAGGTGAGGAAGCCCTTGGTCGGGCTGCCCCCGTCGAGCCAGGCGTTCTTCGCCTCGGTGGCCAGGCCCAGACCGAACAGCTTGTCCAGGAAGGCCCAGAGGAAGACCCAGCCCAGCGCCAGCCGGAGGCCGGCGAGCAGGTAGCGGGTGGCCCGCTCCCGGCGGGTCTCGGTCACCGGAGCGGTGGTCTCCACGGTGGTCCGCTTGATCGTCGCGGTCATTGTCTCCACGTCCCTTCCGTGCTTCGCACCGCGCTTCCCGGTGGCATCTCCATTGGACGCCCCGGCCCGGGCTTCGGGTCAGGGCCGACCGGGCCCGAACCGACCGGGACTTTGGACCCCGGTCGCACCGGTCCGCTCGGCCGGGTGGGTACCGGTCCCGCGACCCTGACCCGGCGCCGGAGGCGGCCGTAGCGTCGCAGGTGACAGCGGCGAGGAGGTCGTGATGAGGACATGGCAGGTGGGCGACGTGATGACCCGGGACGTCGCGACGGTGGACGAGGAAACCCCGTACCGGGCGATCGTCGACGTGCTGGTCCGGCGCGGCATCAGCGCCGTGCCGGTGGTGGACCGCTTCCGCCGGGTGCTCGGCGTGGTGTCCGAGGCGGATCTGCTGCACAAGATCGAACGCGCCGGGCACCCGGACGAGCGGCGGGTGTTCGCCGGCCGGCGCCGGCGCAGCGCACGGGAGAAGGCCGACGCGCTGCTGGCCCGGGACCTGATGACCGCGCCGCCGGTGACCACGTACCCGGGCGTGAGTTTGCCCGCCGCCGCCCGGTTGTTGGACCGCGAGCAGGTCAAGCGGCTGCCGGTGCTCGACGACCTGGGCCGGCTGGTCGGCATCGTCACCCGGGGCGACCTGCTGCGGGTGCACCTGCGCACGGACGCCGAGATCCGCGAGGACGTCGTCCAGGAGGTGCTGCGCCGGGTCCTCGCGATCCGGGACGGCCTGGTCACCGTGCGGGTCCGCGACGGCGAGGTGACCCTGGACGGCCGGCTCGACCGGCGTACCGCCGTGGAGCTGGCCGGGCGGCTGGCCGGTCAGGTCAGCGGCGTGGTGCGGGTGACGAACCTGATCGCGTACGACGTGGACGACCACGCCCTGGTCGAGGTGGACGGCCAGGTCACCCCGGTGGCCTGACCGGTTCCCGGGCCGCGGGCCCCGCCCGGGCGGGGCCCGCGGACTTCGCCGGACCACCGTCGGGCGCCGGGCTGCTCGCCTAGGCTCGGTACGACGCGTCTCCGGTGCCGCCGCCGCGCGTCACGCGTGCACAGAGCCGCCGGCACGGATGCGGAGGGCGCCGGGTGGACGAGGCGACGTTCACGGCACCGCCGTGGGCCTGGCTGGCGGTCGCCGGGGTGCTCGCCGTCATGCTCGCGGTGGACATGTTCTCCCACCGCGGCGACCACGTCATCGAACTGCGCGAGGCGCTGGCCTGGAGCGCGGTCTGGATCACCGCCGGGCTCGCCTTCGGCCTGCTGATCTGGCTCTGGCGCGGCGGTGAGCCGGCGCTGGCCTACTACTCGGGCTACCTGCTGGAGAAGGCGTTGTCGGTGGACAACGTCTTCGTCTTCGCGCTGCTCTTCGGCTACTTCCGGGTGCCCGCCGGCTACCAGCACAAGGCGCTGTTCTGGGGCGTGATCGGGGCGCTCGGTTTCCGGCTGGTCTTCATCTTCGCCGGCGCGGAGCTGCTGCACCGGCTGGCCTGGGTCGGGTTCGTCCTGGGCGGCTTCCTGATCTGGACCGGCTGGCGGCTCGCGGTGCGCGGCGAGCCGGACGTCGACCCGGACCACAACATCGCGGTGCGGGTGTTCCGCCGACTGGTGCCGACCGAGCCCCGCTTCCACGGCAACCGCTTCCTCGTGCGGGTACGCGGCCGGCGGCACGCCACCCTGCTGCTGGTGTCGCTGGTCGCCATCGAGGCCACCGACGTGATCTTCGCGATCGACTCGGTGGCCGCGATCCTGGCCATCACCACCAACACCTTCGTCGTCTGGACCGCCACCGCCTTCGCCGTGCTGGGCCTGCGCAGCCTCTACTTCTGCCTGGCCGGCCTGCTGCGCCACTTCGGCTACCTGCGGTACGGGTTGGCAGTGCTGCTGGCCTTCGCCGGGCTGAAGCTGATCCTGTCTGAGACCCCGGTCGGGAAGCTGCCGGTCTGGATCACCCTGGCCGTGGTGGTGCTGATCCTGTCGATCTCGATCGGCTGGAGTGTCGTCACCGCCCGCCGCGAGCGCCGCCACCCGGGAGGCTAGGAGGCCGCTGCTCAGCCGGGCGGGTGGGTCACCGGGCGGGCCAGCTGCCCGGCCAGTACCGCCGGAGCCTCGGCCAGCGACGGGCCGTACCAGGTCAGGTGCCGCCCGGAGAGCAGGGCGCAGGGGACGCCGGGGAACGCCTCCGGCCCGTCCCGCTCGGTGAACCGGTACGGCTCGTCCGGCAGCACCACCAGGTCGAGCGGGTGTGCGCGCAACTCGGCCAGGGCGGGGCGGGGATAACGCTCGGCGTGGCCGGCGTAGACGTTGTGTACGCCGAGCCGGCGCAGCACGTCGCCGGCGAAGGTGTCGGCGCCGAGCACCACCCACGGTTTGCGCCAGACCGGCACCACGGCCCGGGGGGTGGGGAGCGCGGGCGGCTCCGCCCAGGCCCGGCGGGCGGCGAGCAGCCAGTCGGGTTCGGTCGGGGCGCCCAGCTCGGCCAGCAGCGCGGCCAGTTCGGCCAGCGCCGCGTCCACCGTGCGCGGGTAGGTGATCCGCACCGGCACCCCGGCCGCGGTCAGCGCGTCCGCGTCGGCGCGGCGGTTCTCCTCGACGTTGAGCAGCACCACGTCCGGCCGCAGGGCGAGCACCCGGTCCAGGTCCGGGTACTTGCTGCCGCCGACCCGGGCCACGTCCAGCCCCGCCGGGTGGGTGCACCAGTCGGTGGCGCCGACCAGCAGCCCGGGCAGGGTGGCGGCGACCGCCTCGGTCAGCGACGGCACCAGCGACACCACCCGCATCCGCGTACCCCCTCGTGTGCCCGTCGTGGCCGATCATGCCGGACCCGCCGGTCGGGGTCCGTGCCGGCGCCGGCCGGGACGCCCGAGCACCTACCGGCCCGGGCCCACTTGTCAGTGCTCTACAACGTTGGAATACTCGCGGCGACCCCACCAGGAGGATCCCGATGAGGCCCCACTCCGGTCCACCCGCGCCGCGCGCCGGGCAGTCCGACACCCGCGTCGGCACCGACCGGTTCCCCGACGACGACGTGCCCGTCGAGGCGCTCGGCGACCTCTACCGCGACGGCATCACGGCGTGCCCGGGCGCGTTCTCGGTGGACTGGGTGGACCAGGTCGGGGAGGACATCGACGCGGCCTTCCGCGAGGCGCGCTCCCGGCCGGACGGCGCGGTCGGACGAGGCCCGGAGCGCTGGTACGTCGAGATCCACCCGGAACAGCTGCGCGGCTTCGTCGACCTGGTCACCCACCCCTGGGTGGTGGCGGTCTGCCGGGCGGTCCTCGGCCCCGACTACGAGATCGTCGAGCTGGGTTTCGACATCCCGTTCCCCGGTGCGGCCATGCAGCCGTGGCACCGCGATTTCCCGCGCTACGAGCGGCGTGCGGTGCGCAAGTACCCGCGGCGCGGCGACATCTCCGCGCGGTCGGCACTCACCATCCACCGCGGCACCCCGAACGTGTCGTCGTTGGCCCGTCCGGTGCTGGTGCTCGGCGTGGACGCGCCCGGCGCCGGCAACGCGAGCCACCACGACATGGCGGTCACCAGGGGCTACTGGGCCAGCCTGCCCGAGTTGGTCCGCGCCCACCTGCCGTGTCCGGTGGTGGACACCCTGGTGCCCATCCGGCAGAAGCACACCATCGAGGGTTTGGTGATGGGCGCCGAGTGACCCCGGCCGGGCCGCCCCGGTCCGACCAGCGGACCGGGGCGCCGCGGCAGCTCAGGTGGTCCGGCCGGCCGCCGGGCCGACGCGGCCGCGGTCGGCACGCCACTGGTCGCGGGTCAGGGCGTACTCGACCTCGCCGTGCTCGGAGCCGGGAATCGCCTCCGGCCAGTCCCCGTGGTAGGTGCGCACGTGCCGCAGACCCACCTTCTCCATCACCCGGCGCGAGGCCGAGTTGACCGCCATGGTGTTCGCCGTGACCCGCTGCACGCCCAACTCGGTGAAGCCCTTGTCGACCAGGGCCCGGCAGCCCTCAGTGGCCCGGCCGGCGCCCCACGCCGGGCGGCGCAGCCGGTAGCCGAGTTCCACCTCGCGGACGTCGCCGTCCCGGGTCGGGCGGAACTCGAACCAGCCGAGGAAGCCGCCGTCGGCCCGGTCCACGGCCGCCCAGAAGCCGAGGCCCGGCGGCCGCCGGTAGAGCGCGAGGATCGCCGGCAGGGTCCGGTCGCGGACCACCTCCGGCGGGGTGGGGTGGCCGCCGGTCAGATAGCGCATCACCTCGGCGTCGCCGTCCAGTTCGACCAGCAGGTCCGCGTCGGCCTCGGTGAACTCGCGCAGCACCAGCCGCCCGGTGGTGAGGAATACGGTCACCGGCCCATCCCAGCCGGGCACCCCGCACGGCTCAACCGGTTTTGCCCGTTCCCGGCCGGCCCGCGCTGCCCCGTCGGCAGGGCCGACGGGTCGGCCGCACCGACGAGGCGACGACCATGATCGACGGCCTAGACTCGGGCCGGCCCACGGACGACGGATGGATCAGGCGATGACGAGCACCGGTAGTGACCACACCTCCTGGCTGCGCGCGATCCCCACCGACGACGGCCGCGCCCCGGTGCTCACCCGGGCCGGGCAGGTCGTGCACGCCGACCGCCGGATGGGTGACCTGGTGCAGCGCCGTCCGCCGGGCATCACCGGCCACCAGTGGAGCACCGCCATCCGGACGGGCGTGGACTTCGTGGTCTGCGCCGGCGACAGCGGCCGGCCGCTGTTCGCCGTCGAGATCGGCCCGCCCGCGCCGGCCGGCTCCGCGGCCCAGCGCACCGAGCGGATGAAGAACGCGGTCGGCGCGGCCGTCGGCCTGGAGGTGCTGCGGATCGAGTCGCCGACACTGCGGGCCGCCGACCACGGCCGGCGGATCGTGGCGTACGTGATCGACGCGCGCGGGTACGCCGAGGGCGGCCTGCCGGGGGAGACGGCGGTCGGCTTCCGGGACATCCTCGGCCGGCTGCCGGACGGCCGCACCGGGCCCGTCAACGATCTCGGCGCGCTGGCCCGGGCCGCGGCCGTGGAGGCGTACGTGGGCCGTCGGCTGGCCGACCCGATCGTGCGCGGGCTGCACGTGACCTGGAAGGACGGGCCGGCCGAGGGCTGGAGCTGGGTCGAGGTGCGCCCCGGCGCCTGCCTGGTGGAGCGGGTGTCGGTCTGGGAGCACCGATTCTCCTGCGGCGTGGACGCCGCCCGGCTCGCCGAGGACCTGGCGGCGGTCGCCGTCGGCGAGCGGTTGGCCGGGCTGGACGGCGACGCGCCGGCGCTGGTCTCGCGGGACGAGTTGCGCGCCGAGATCCGCGGCCTGCGGGCGCGGCGCGACGAACTGGTGAACGGCTTCGCCTTCGACCACCTCTGCGTGGACTGATTCCTGCTTCCACCGGGCGCGTCCGGGTGCGTTCCGGCGCCGACCGTATCTGCGGTGCGGCCGTCGTGACCAGCCGCGAATTTTTGTCCGATCCGCATTGAACCGTGGCGGCTGCCGCTTCGTACTCCTGCGGGAATGGACAGGATCTCCCCATCCGCGTCACCGGACGCGGGAGACGGTGCGGAAAGGGCATCGTCGGTCGTCGACATGCCACCGGTCCGTCCGGACGGTTTCCGTCGGGGCGTGCCACCTCAATTCCGTCGGTCCGCCGAGGTCACGAATCAAGTACCGGATCGAGAAGGAGTGCAATTCGATGCGCAGGTCCACACGGGCGCGCCGGTCATCCGGTAACGCGCGGAGCAAGCGGTTGCTGGCCGTCGTCGGCACGCTCGCGGTCTTCGGCGGCGTCGTCGCCGTGACCCAGATCTCGTCGGCCGAGGACCGGCGGTCGAACCGGACCCGGCCGGCGGCCGCGGCCTGCGTGGCGCCCAGCCCCGGGGCGACCGCGCCGAGCGGGCGGGACGGCACCACGCGCACCTGGCAGAACGGCCGGTGGGTGCGCAACCACTGGGGCGACGGCCAGCAGACGGTCGAGGAGTGTCAGGACGTCCGCGAGGGCGAGGCGCCCAATGGCGGTTCCGCGGTCGCCTGTCCCGATGTGGCCGGCCAGCTCCCGGAGGTGCCCCGTCGGGCCCGCGCCGAGGTGGAGCGCAACCTGAACCTGCTGCAGACCCAGATCGCCGAGGCCGACCGCCGGCTCGCCGCCGAGGGCGACCGGGGCGAGGCCTTCATCCGCAACGCGATCCTGCAGCCGCTGGCCGGCAAGCGGCGGGCGACGCTGGACCGGATCACCACGGCGATCGACCGGTTCGGGCCGCGTCCGCAGGGGCTGCGCCAGCTCGCCGAGTGCCAGGTGCAGCCGACCGGCAACGGTGGCGGCAACAACGGCGGCGGCAACAACGGCGGCGGCAACAACGGTGGCGGCAACAACGGCGGTGGCGGTAACGACGGTGGCGGTAACGACGGCGGCGGCGGCGACAACGGCGGCCCGGGTGCCGGGCTCGGCGTGCTGGCGAACGACTGCGACGAGAGCCAGCTCCAGCCGCACGACGGCTTCCAGAACGGCAACCGCTGCGTGAGCACCGCGTTCGGCGAGGTCGGCGCCGCGGCGAACAACCCGTCGCTGCTGATCACCGACTTCCCCGAGCAGGTGGGCGCCAACCAGCCGTTCACCCTCCGGGTCTCCACCCGGAACCTGGTCCGGGACCGCTTCCTCGCCGCCGGCCAGGGCGGCTACTACGTGGAGAGCTCGCTGCTCAACGAGCAGGGGCTGGTCCGGGGCCACTTCCACACCGCCTGCCGGATGCTGGACAGCCTCGACCAGCCGCCGGCGCCCCAGGAGGTGCCCGCGTTCTTCGTCGCCACCGAGGACAGCCGCGGCGGCGCCGAGCCGGACGAGGTGACCATCCAGATTCCGGGGCTGCCCGAGTCCGGCATCGCCCAGTGCGCGGTGTGGGCCGGTGACGGGTCGCACCGGATCCCGATGATGGAGCGGGCCAACCAGACCCCGGCCTTCGACGCGGTACGCATCGAGGTCAGCTGACGGAAAGGGCGATCGGGGCGGTGCGCAGGCGGACGCCTCCGCACCGCCCCGACGCGGCGGTCCCGGCGCGCGCCCGGGCGACCCGGGCCCGACAGCGAGCGGCGGGGCCGGGCTGTCCGCCAGCCCGACCCCGCCCGCGGGACCCGCGTCCCGTCCGCTCAGCGGTTCTTGTACGCCTCGACGACCTCGACCGGGATCCGGCCCCGCTCGGAAATCTGGAAACCGTTCTTGACGGCCCATTCCCGGATGGCGCGATTCTGCTCGCGATCCATTCCCGCGCCGGTTCCGCCGGCCCGGCGGGGTGCCCGTCCGGTCTCGGCGGTGCCCCGACCGATCCGCCGGCCGGCGGCGAGGTACGGGTCCAGTGCCTTACGGAGGACTCCCGCGTTCTCGTCGGAGAGGTCGATGGTGTACGCCACGCCGTCGAGACCGAACTCGACCGTCCGGTCGGCCTTTCCGCCGTCGAGATCGTCGGTCAGCACCGTGATTACTTTTCTTGCCATTGCCGATTACTCCCTGTGTGCGGCGGGGTGTGGTCAAAGTTTGACGCATCCCGCGGCGCACCCGCAACAATTCCGCTGTTTTCATTTCGGCGGGTCGTTTCCCGGCGCAAATCGCGGCGACCGGGAAAGCGGTTCGTTCACCCGCCGAGCAGACCGGCGTGGCCGGCCAGCGCGGCGGCCTCCGCCCGGCTGGACACCCGGAGTTTGCGCAGCAGTGCCGCCGTCATCCGCTTGACCGTCCGTTCCGAGACGTGCAGCTCGTCGGCGATCTCCAGCGTGCTCCGGCCGGCAGCGATCGCCCGCAGCAGCCGTCGCTCCTCCTGGTCGAGGTCGACCGGGGCGGCACGGGCCGGCCGTAGCAGCGCTCGCAGCAGTTCGCCCGGCAGCACCGCCCACCCGTCGAGGATGGCCAGCAGCGGCGGCAGCAGCTCCTCCGGCTCGGCGCTCTTGGGCAGGAAACCCTCGGCGCCGGCGCGCAGCGCGTCCAGCGCGGGCTTCGGTTCGTCGCCGCCGGACATCGCCACCACCCGGACCCGGGGGCTGGTCCGGCGGATCGCGGCCACCGCGCGGATGCCGCCCGGCGGTGGCATGTGCAGGTCGACCAGGGCCAGGTCGGGCAGGCACCGGCTGACCAGCGAGGCGGCCGAGGCGGCGTCGCCGGTGGAGCCCACCACCTCGGCCCGCTTGTCGGTCGCCGCGGGCAGCAGCAGCTCCAGCCCCCGGACGAACAGCGGGTGGTCGTCGACCACGGCCAGCCGGAGGGTGGGGCGGTTCGGCATGTCTGGTCCCTTCCCCAGCGGGTACCGATCATGCGGCGCGGCCGGACGAGGGGAGGCGGACCGATGCGCGGACGGCACGGTTTCCAGGGGTTGCTACGCGGGTTCCGGCGGGGCGGCGTGGGTCCGGCCGGCCCACCCGCCCCGGGCGACCCGGAGCTGCTGCTGCGGGTGCTCTGCCACGAGTTCCGTACCCCGGTCAGCACCCTCACCTCGCTGACCCGGGCGCTCGCCGACGACCGCGCCGGGCTGACCGGCGACGACCGGCGGGCGATCAGCGAACTCGCCCGGGACCAGGCCGCGCATCTGCAGGACCTGCTCCGGGACGCGGCGGCCAGCACCGGCGCGCTGGCCCTCGCCGGGCAACCCGAGCCGACCACCGTGCCGCTGGTGGAGATCCTCCGTGGGGTCGCCGTCCTGGTGCCCCGGCACCGGCGACGGGTGCGGGTCACCCGCCGGGCCGGCGGCTGCCCGGTGCCGGCCGGCCGCACCCGGCAGGTGCTGGCGAACCTGGTGCAGAACGCGCTGCGGCACGGGCCGGCCGACGGGCGGATCGGCATCCACGCCTCGGTGCGCCGGGCCGGGTTGAGCATCCTGGTCACCGACGAGGGGCGGGTGGACGACGCGTTGCTGGCGGCCCTGCGCCGGCCCGCGCCGGCCGTCGGGATGTCCGGCCTGGGGCTGTGGATCGTCCGGCGGCTGCTGGCCGTCGACGGCGGCACGGTACGGGCGCACCGGCTGCGTCCGCGCGGTGTGGCGCTGGAGGTGCTGCTGCCCCGCCCCACGGGCTGACCCGGTTGGGCCGCCGGTTGGCCCGGGTGGGTCAGCCGGGCGGGAACTGTCCTCGGTACCGAACCAGTGGCACCGAGGAGGACCCGTGTTCAGCCACATGAAGGACCTGCAGTTCGAGGCCAAGCCGGATGGCCCGGACGCCGCGTTCGCCCGCCGGCTCCAGGAAGTCCTGGGCGGCAAGTGGGGCGAGATGACCGTCGCCAACCAGTACCTCTACCAGGGCTGGAACTGCCGCCTGCCCGGCAAGTACAAGGATCTCTTCCTCGACGTCGGCACCGAGGAGATGGGCCACGTCGAGATGATCGCCACCATGATCACGCGGCTGCTGGAGAACGCGCCGCTGTCGTTGCAGGAGGCCGCCGACGACAACCCGATGGTGGGGGCGATCTACGGCGGGTCCAACCCGGCGCACTTTATCCACGGCGGCGGCGGCGCGCTGCCGGTGGACAGCGCCGGCGTGCCGTGGAACGGCAACTTCATCACCGCCAGCGGCAACCTGATGGCCGACTTCCAGCTCAACGTGACCGCCGAGGCGCAGGGCCGGCTCCAGGTGGCCCGGCTGTTCAACATGACCGACGACCCGGGCGTCAAGCAGATGCTGCGCTTCCTGCTGGCCCGCGACACCATGCACCAGAACATGTGGCTGGCCGCCATCGAGCAGCTCAAGGAGGACGGCCTGGAGGAGATGCCGGTGCCGGACGCCTTCCCCGACTCCAAGGAGCTCACCGAGCAGTTCAGCTACACGTACCTGGACTTCTCGCCGGGTCCGGACGCGGCCGAGGGTCGCTGGGCGTCCGGGCCCGCGCCGGACGGCAAGGGCGAGTTCCGCTACGACCACAGCCCGCGCGCGCACGCGCCCGAGCCGGTGCTCCCGCCCGGCGACCCGCGGCTGTACGGCACCAACCCGGGTATCGCCGGCGGCATGGTCAACAAGGTCAAGAGCAAGGTCACCTGACAGCCGCACCGCCGGACCGTCCGCGTGTGGCGGGCGGTCCGGCGGTGCCCGTACCCGGAGGAGGTGTGCCGTGACCGAACTCGTACTCCGCCCGCTGGCGGACGCGTTCATGCAGGTGGGCGTGTATGTCGCCGTGATGGTCGCGTTCTTCGGCTGGCTGCGCTGGCGCTACGGCGACCGGGTCACCGACGGGCTGACCCGCCGTCGCCGGCTCGGCCCGCTGGTCGGCGCGCTGCTCGGGGTCAGCCCGGGCTGTGGTGGGGCGATCATCCTGATGCCGCTCTACGCCCGGGGGAAGGTCTCCTTCGGCACCGTGATCGCCGCGCTGGCGGCCACCATGGGTGACTCGTCCTGGGTGGTGATCGCCTGGAACCCGCTGTTCGCGCTCCAGATCCACCTGCTGCTC
This sequence comes from Micromonospora sp. S4605, assembly GCF_003176715.1. NCBI lineage: Bacteria > Bacillati > Actinomycetota > Actinomycetes > Micromonosporales > Micromonosporaceae > Micromonospora > Micromonospora sp. S4605. The sequence goes on along the minus strand of NZ_QGSW01000234.1, from coordinate 36,886 downwards.
TTCGCGGTCGGCCTGGTCACCGGCTACGTCGTCGACGCGCTCGGCATCGACCCGGCCCGCGCCGTGCGGCGCCGGCGCGTACCCGCCGGCGGGTCGGCCGCCGCGCCCGCCGGCCTGGCCGCCGCACCCGCCGGCGTACCGGCCGGCCTGGCCGCGGCGGGCGGACCCGACCTGGTCGGTGCGCGTCGGCTGCTCGGCGGGCTGCTGCCCCGGGTGCCGGCGTCCACCGCGTTCTGGGGGCTGACCACGCCGGCGTTCCTGGTGTCGGTGCCGGTGGTGTTCCAGCTGGTCGATCCGGGGGTGCTGACCGACCGGCTCGGCGGCGTCGACCCGTACCTGGCGCTGGGGGTGCTCGGCACGCTGACCGCCATGCTGATCTTCGCCGCCGGGCGGGGGCGGCTGGCCGACGACACCCTGGAGACGGCACAGGCCCGGTCGTTCCGGGAGACCCTGCGGCACAGCGCGCACGAGGCGTCCTTCGTGACCGTCTGGGTGGCGGTGGCGTACCTCGCCTGGCACGTGATCACCACCAGCACCGGCTTCGACGGGTCCGAACTGGCGCTCACCGGGCTCCTCGGCGTCCTGGTCGGCGCGGCGATCGGACTCATCCCGGGCTGCGCCGTGCAGATCGTCTTCACCGGTCTCTACGTCAGCGGCGGCCTGCCGCTGCCCACCCTGGTGGCCAACGCGATCAGCCAGGACGGCGACGCCCTGATCCCGCTCGCCGCGATGCGCCGGCACTCCGCCGCGCTGGCCACCGTGATCACCACCATTCCCGCGGCCGCCGTCGGCGCCGCCCTGCTGCTCCTGCTCTGAGCGACGAACCCGCGCGACGAAGCCCGCGCGACGAACCGGAAAGGGGAGTACCGTGCCCGCCACCGCGCCCACTTCGCAGACCGCCCTGGTGCCGGTCGCCCGGACCCGGGTCAAGCTGCTGGTCTTCATCGCGCTGACCGGGCTGGCCTGGTTCGCCGGGCTGCCCGGCCCGACCGTCGCCGCACTGGCCCTGACCAGCCTGGCGATCCCGCTCGCGGTCGCCGTCGCCGGTGGCGGTGGGCTGGTGCGGGTGCTGCTGCGCGTGCCGGCCCGGCCGGCGGCCGGACGTGGTCTGGGTCACACATCGGAACAAGGGGAACGCTTTGTTACTTGAGCGAGACAGGCTCAAGACAACGCGATAGCAGGTGTTCGATGGCAACTCTTCCGGTACTTCCCCTGACCGACGCCGTGCTGCTGCCCGGCATGGTCATCCCGGTGACCCTCGACCCGACCACCCAGGCCGCGGTCGACGCGGCCCGCGCCACCGGCGACCGCCAGCTGCTGGCCGTGCCCCGCCTCGACGGCGAGTACGGCCCGGTCGGCGCGGTGGCCACCATCGAGAAGGTCGGCCGGCTGCCCAGCGGCGAGCCGGCCGCCGTCATCCGCGGCCTGTCCCGGGCGCGGATCGGCTCGGGCGTGCCCGGGCCCGGCGCCGCCCTCTGGGTCGAGGCGACCGAACTGTCCGAACCCGCTCCCGCCGGCCGGGCCCGGGAACTCGCCCGCGAGTACCGCGCCCTGATGACCTCGGTGCTCCAGCAGCGGGGCGCCTGGCAGGTCATCGACGCGATGGAGCGGATGACCGACCTCTCCGAGCTGGCCGACTCCGCCGGGTACGCGCCCTGGCTGAGCCTGGACCAGAAGAGCGAGCTGCTCGCCGCGCCGGACGTCACCGCCCGGCTGGAGCTGCTGGTCGGCTGGGTGAAGGAGCACCTGGCCGAGCAGGAGGTCACCGAGCAGATCAACAACGATGTCCGCGAGGGGCTGGAGAAGTCGCAGCGGGAGTTCCTGCTGCGCCAGCAGCTCGCCGCGATCCGCAAGGAGCTCGGCGAGGACGAGCCCGACGGCTCGGCCGACTACCGGGCCCGGGTCGAGGCCGCCGACCTGCCGGAGAAGGTCCGCGAGGCGGCGCTGCGCGAGGTCGGCAAGCTGGAGCGGGCCAGCGACGCCTCCCCGGAGGCGGGCTGGATCCGAACCTGGCTGGACACCGTCCTGGAGATGCCGTGGAACACGCGTACCCAGGACAACACCGACCTGGCCGCGGCCCGCGCGGTGCTCGACGCCGACCACGCCGGCCTGCCCGACGTGAAGGACCGCATCCTGGAGTACCTCGCGGTGCGCAACCGCCGGGCCGAGCGCAACCTCGGTGTGGTCGGCGGGCGCGGCTCCGGCGCGGTGCTCGCCCTCGCCGGCCCGCCCGGCGTCGGCAAGACCAGCCTCGGCGAGTCCGTCGCCCGGGCGCTGGGCCGCAACTTCGTCCGGGTCAGCCTGGGCGGCGTGCGGGACGAGGCGGAGATCCGCGGTCACCGGCGCACCTACGTCGGCGCGCTGCCGGGCCGGATCGTCCGCGCGCTGCGCGAGGCCGGTTCGATGAACCCGGTGGTGCTCCTCGACGAGGTGGACAAGCTGGCCGCCGGCTACTCCGGCGACCCGGCCGCCGCGCTGCTGGAGGTGCTCGACCCGGCGCAGAACCACACCTTCCGGGACCACTACCTGGAGGTCGACCTCGACCTGTCCGACGTGCTCTTCCTGGCCACCGCGAACGTGGTGGAGGCCATCCCCGGCCCGCTGCTGGACCGGATGGAGCTGGTCACCCTGGACGGGTACACCGAGGACGAGAAGGTCGCCATCGCCCGCGACCACCTGCTGCCCCGGCAGCGGGAGCGGGCCGGGCTGACCTCCGACGAGGTGACCGTGGCCGACGAGGCGCTGGCCCGGATCGCGGGGGAGTACACCCGCGAGGCCGGCGTCCGGCAGCTGGAGCGGGCCCTGGCGAAGATCCTGCGCAAGGTGACGGTCGCGCTGGCCGACGACCCGTCTCCGGTCCGGGTGGACACCGACAACCTGGCCCGCTACCTGGGTCGGCCCAAGTTCACGCCGGAGTCGGCGGAGCGGACGGCCGTGCCCGGCGTGGCGACCGGCCTGGCGGTGACCGGCGCCGGTGGGGACGTGCTCTTCATCGAGGCGACCAGCATGGAGGGCGAGCCGGGGTTGACCCTGACCGGCCAGCTCGGCGACGTGATGAAGGAGTCCGCGCACATCGCGCTGTCGTACCTGCGGTCGAACGGGCGACGCTTCGGCATCGACCCGAACGCCCTGGCCGGACGTCGGATCCACGTCCACTTCCCGGCGGGCGCGGTACCCAAGGACGGTCCCAGCGCCGGCATCACCATGGTGACCGCGCTGGCCTCCCTGGTGACCGGGCGACCGGTGCGGCCCGAGTTCGGGATGACCGGCGAGGTGACCCTCTCCGGCCGGGTGCTGCCCATCGGCGGGGTGAAGCAGAAGCTGCTCGCCGCGCACCGGGCCGGCCTGACCGAGGTGATCATCCCGAAGCGCAACGAGCCGGACCTGGACGACCTGCCGGCCGAGGTCCGCGAGGCGCTGACCATCCACACCCTGGCCGACGTGGCCGACGTGCTCGCCCTGGCGCTGCGCCCGGCCGAGCTCGCCCCGGAGTCGCTGGACGGACCGGCGCTCGCCGCCGCCTGACCAGGCGACCGGCCCGATCGGGGGCGCGGGCGGACCGCCCGCGCCCCCGATCCGTGCGTCCGGGCCGGTCAGGCCACCGGCCGGCCGAGCCCGAGCGTGCGCGCGCCGCGGGCCATCGCCTGGGCGAGTCGGGCGGGCGCCGACCCGGGGGCGGGAATCCGGACCGGGCGGACCCGACCGTTGTGCAGAGCGGTGAACCGCCACCCCTCGGCGGTGCGGACCGCGACCAGGGTCTGTCGGGACAGTCGGCGCCGGGGCAGTCGGGACCGCCACGGCATCAGCACCGACCCGGTCCCGTGCACGATCGCCACGTCGTCGGTCACCGGGCGGATCGACTCCACCTCGCCGACCAGCGCGGAGCCGGCGAGCACTCCCCGGAAGAGCTGGTCGTGGGCCGCCTGCATGGGTGCTCGGCCGGCGGCCCTGGTGCCGTCGTAGGAGACGTAGTCCGAGTCCGCGGTGAAGCAGGCGCCGTAGGCGATCGCGTCGTTCGCCGTCCAGGCGGCCAGCAGCCGGTCGAAGAGCTGCCGGATCTCGGTGCGGTCGTCGTCGGTCACGGGAGAACCTCCTGCTAATGTTCGATCGTCGAAACGAACGCTAGCAGAAAGATTCGAATGTCGAAAAGTGATGTGTCTCGCGAGGTGGCCCGGCAGATCCGGCTGCTGCAACAGAGCTTCGACGCGTTCGACGAGGCGGCGGCGGTGCGACTCGGCATCAACCGCACCGACCTGCGGGCCCTGGACGTCGTGCTGGGCCGCGGACCGCTGACCGCGGGGGAGCTGACCGCCGCGTTACGGCTCAGCCCGGCGGCCATCACGACGGTCATCGACCGGCTGGAGCGGGCAGGGCTGGTGGCCCGCACCCGGGACCCGGAGAACCGGCGTCGGGTCCTGGTGGCCGCCACCGAGTCGGCCCACGCCGCCGAGCGGGAGATCTACCGGCCGGTCGGCGAGGCGGGCCTGCGCGCCCTCGCCCGCTACGACGGCGACCAACTGGCCACCATCGTCGACTTCCTGGCCACCGCCCGCGCCGTGCAGCAGGAGCACGCCGAGCGGCTGGCCGCCGGCTCGCGGCAGCGGTCGTGAGGCCGGCGGCGGCCTGACCGCCGGACGCACCGATGCCGCCGGTGGCCGGGGCATCGGTGCGCGTGCCTCAGCGACGGTCCCGGCGCTCCCGTCGGTCGTCGGCGAACTCCCGGCGGTCACGCCGGTCGGCACCGTCGAAACGGCGCTCGTCCCCGTCGCGGTCGCGGCGCACCGTCGCCTTCCGCCCCTTGATGGTGCTGCCGCGCAACCCGGCGATCACCTCGTCGGCCACCGCGTACGGGACCTCGACGAGGGAGAACCGGTCGGCGATCTCGATCGAGCCGATGTCCCGGCCGCTGACCCGGGTCTCGCCGGTGATCGCCCCGACCAGGTCCTGCGGGCGTACCCCGGCGCGCCGGCCAAGCCCGATGAAGACCTGGGTGGTGCCGCCGGTGCGCGGCCGGGCGCCGCCGCGCCGCTCGCCCCGGCCGCCGGCCTCCGGCCGCCCCTCCCGCGGGCCACGCACCGGGACCTGCGGGATCTCCTCCTCATCGGCCGCGCCCGGCGAGGTCGCCTCGTGCGCCAGCCGCACCGCGGCGAGCGCCACCTCGACCAGGTCGAACTCGTCGGTCAACGACTCGACGATGGCCCGGAACGGGTCGAGGTCGTCCTCCAGCAGGCTCTCCCGCAGCGCGGCCTGGGTCAGCTCCAGCCGCCGGGTGCGCAGGTCGGCCACCGTCGGGATCTTGTCGATGGTGATCCGCTGCCCGGTCACCCGCTCGATGGTCTTGAGCATCCGGTGCTCGCGCGGCTCGGCGAGGGTGATCGCCACCCCCTCCCGGCCGGCCCGGCCCACCCGGCCGATCCGGTGCACGTACGACTCCGGCGCCGACGGCACGTCGTAGTTGACCACGTGGGTGAGCTGCTCGACGTCCAGGCCCCGGGCCGCCACGTCGGTGGCCACCAGCAGGTCGGCGGTGCCCGCCCGCAGCCGGCCCATCACCCGGTCGCGCTGCTCCTGGCTCATCCCGCCGTGCAGCGCCTCGGCCCGGTAACCGCGCCCGTTCATCGTCTCGGTGAGCCGGTCGACCTCCTCCCGGCTGCGGCAGAACACGATCGCCGCGGTGGGCGACTCGACGTCCAGCACCCGGCCCAGCGCCGCCGGCTTGTGCGCCCGGGCGACGATGTACGCGCTCTGCCGCACCCGGGGCGCCTCGCCGGCCACCGGCTGCTCCCGGGCGATCAGGATGCGCACCGGGTCGGTGAGGTGCTGCCGGGCCATCCCGTCGATGCGGGCCGGCATGGTCGCCGAGAAGAGCACCGTCTGCCGCTGCTCCGGCGCGTGTTCCAGGATCGCCTCGATGTCCTCCGCGAAGCCCATGTCGAGCATCTCGTCGGCCTCGTCCAGCACCACGGTGGCCAGCCCGCCCAGCCGCAGGGTGCCCCGGGCGATGTGGTCCAGCGCCCGGCCGGGGGTGGCCACCACCACGTCCACTCCGGCGTCCAGCGCGCGCAGCTGCCGGCCGATCGGCTGCCCGCCGTAGATCGGCAGCACCCGGGTGCCCAGGTCCTTGCCGTAGCGGTGGAACGCCTCGGACACCTGCACGGCGAGTTCCCGGGTAGGCACCAGCACCAGCGCCGTCGGATCGCCGCCGGCGCGCTCCGGCGGCATCCGCTGCAGCAGCGGCAGCGCGAACGCGGCCGTCTTGCCGGTGCCGGTGGCCGCCTGGCCCAGCAGGTCCCGCCCGGTCAGCAGCGGCGGGATCGCCTCCCGCTGGATCGGGGTCGGCTCCTCGTAGCCGAGCGCGGTCAGCGCGTTCAGCAGCTCGGCACGCAGGCCGAGGTCCGCGAAGGCACCCGCCCCGGCGTCCGGGTCGGCGGCGGGACGGGTGGGTGGTTCGGGCGGTACGGGTGCGGAACTCATGTGACAAGCCTTTCATCACCGCCGGGCGGGCGGTGCGGCGACCGGCACAACACCGGGCCGGGCCGGCCGCCCCCGTACCGCCGGCCGGCCCGGCCCGGCGGCTCAGCCGGTCAGGATCGCCAGCACGACGGTGACGCCGACCACCGCGTCGAACACGCCGCACCCCTCGGCGTAGGCCCGGGGCACCACCTCGTCGCGGCGGTGGTGCAGCAGGTCCCAGCCGGCGTGGGCGAGCCACCCGGCGGCCACCAGCCAGGCCGCCGTGCGGCCGTCGACCACCACCGCCACCAGTACCAGCGCCGACCAGGCGGCCAGCCCGACCAGCTGCCGGCCGAGCCCGCCGGGACCGCGGAGCCGGCGCCGGGCCGCGCCGATCACCAGGTACAAGCCGGGCAGCACCAGCATCAGCCACGGGCTCGGCACGTCCGGTTCGGCCCACAGCTTGACCGTCAGCAGCAGGGCGAGCAGGGTGGGCCACCGGCGGGCCAGCGCGACGACGGCCGGGTGCCGCCGTACCGGGACCGGCGCGGCGTGCCGGTGCCGCACCGCCACCAGCACCATCGCGGGCACCATCAGCAGGTGCCCGCCGAGCAGCAGGGCGTCGCCCCCGAGCAGCCCCGCCCAGTACGGCCCGAGCAGCAGCAGGAACGGCAGGTACATGGCGGCCGCCATCTCACCGCTGGCAGCCCAGGAGTGCCGGCGGTACCGCATCCAGACGGTCATGCCGACGGTCATGTCGGTCGCCATCACCAGCGCGGCGACGTCCGGCCGGGCCAGCGCGGCGGTGAGCCCGAGCGGGGCGCCGGCCACCGTCCACAGCGGGCCGAGCAGCACCATCCCGGCGACCATCGCCAGCGCCATCTCGCCGAGGTGCCGCAGCAGGTGTCGTACGCCGCCGGCCGGGTGCGCGGCGGCCGGCGGCGCGGAGACCACCGGGTCGTTCGTCAGCGTCTGTCTCATGCCCTCGACCCTGCCGGCGGCGGTGGTCCGCACGACAGCCGCGTGCGGCACCGGATTTCCGGGCGGGTCGCACGGCCGGACCGTGCGATCCGCACGGGTGAACCGGACGGCGAGCCGCCCTAGGATCTGCGGCGTGACGCAGCAGGCGGCGGTACCCCGGGCGGACCGGCGGCTGCGCCGCGCCCGCTACGCGACCCTGGTGTCGCTGGCCACCAGCGGCTGGGCCAGCCTGCTGCTGCCGGTGGTCGGCGTGCTGCGGGAACCCGACCCGGTGCGCGCGGCGCTCGGCGCGGCCGGTGTGCTCGCCTTCGCCGCCGCCCAGTCCGCCGTGCTGTACGCGGCGGCCACGCCGTGGCTGGCGCAGCGGCGGCGCCGCCGGTTCCAGGTGTGCCTGGCCGTGGTGGCGGTGCTGAGCGTCCCCGTCGTCGGTCCGGTCGCCGCCGGCGACTGGCCCACCTGGGCGTGGCTCGGCGCCTCGCTGGTCGGCATGGCGCCGCTTCTGGTCCGCCCCCCGGCCGCGCTGACGGTGGCGGCGCTGGCCGTCGCGGTCGCCGCCGGCGTGGCCGGCTGGACCGGCGGCTCGCTGGGCCGCCACCTCGCGGTGACCGGCGGGGTGGGGGCCGGCATCGCGGTGGTGAACTGGTTCCAGGTCTGGTTCTGGGACCTGCTCGTCGAGGCCCGGCAGGGCCAGGCCGCGCAGGCCCGGCTGGTCGCGGCCGAGGAGCGGCTGCGGCTCGCCCGGGAGGTGCACGACGTGCTCGGGCACAACCTCACGGTGATCGCGTTGAAGGCCGAGCTGGCCGCCCGGCTCGCCCCGAGCGATCCGGGGCGGGCCGGCAGGGAGGCCGCCGAGGTGCAGCGGCTGGCCGCCGCCGCGCTGGCCGAGGTACGCGAGACCGTGCACGGCTACCGCACCGTCGACCTGGGTGAGCAGCTCGCCGCCGTGGCCGGCGTACTGCGCTCGTGCGGCGTACGGTGCTCCGTGCCGTCCCCACCGGCCGGCCTGCCGGCGGCGACGGCGGGCGAGCTGGCGGCGGTGCTGCGCGAGGCGAGCACCAACGTGTTGCGGCACAGCCGGGCCGGCTGGTGCCGGATCGAGATCGTCCAGGAGGGCGGCGTGGCCAGGATGACGGTGACCAACGACGGCGCCACCGACCGGGGCCCGGACGGGCGCAGCAACGGCCTGCGAGGGCTGACCGACCGGCTCGGCGCGGCCGGCGGCCGGCTGCGGGTCCACCGGGAGGGTGCGGTGTTCACCCTGGAGGCCACCGTGCCGGTCGCCTCATGATCCGCGTCCTGCTCGCCGACGACGAGGAGCTGGTCCGGGTGGCGGTCGCCGCCCTGCTCGGGCTGGAGCCCGACCTTGAGGTGGTGGGGCAGGCCGCCGACGGGCCGACCGCGGTCACCGCCGCGCTGGCCCACCGGCCGGACGTGGCAGTGGTGGACCTGGAGATGCCCGGGCTCACCGGCATCCAGGTCGCCGCCGAGCTGACCCGGGTGCGGCCCGACTGCGCGGTGGTGCTGCTGACCGGCCACGGCCGGCCGGCGCACCTGCGCCAGGCGCTCACCGCCGGGGCGCGGGGCTTCCTGCCCAAGGGCTCACCGGGCGGCGCGCTCGCCGACGTGATCCGCCGGGTGCACGCCGGCGGCCGGTACGTCGACCCGTCGCTGGCCGCCGACGCGCTCACCCTGCCCGAGTGCCCGTTGACCCCCCGGGAGCTGGAGACGCTGCGGCTGGCCGAACTCGGCGCCCCGGTCGCGGTGATCGCCCGGCGGGTGCACCTGTCCGCCGGCACCGTCCGCAACCACCTCGCCGCCGCGGTGCAGAAGCTGGGTGCCGCCGACCGGGCGGCGGCGGTGCGCACCGCCCGCGACAACGGCTGGCTCTGACCCGACCGGTCACCCCGCCGACTAGCCTGACGCTGGTGCGTACGGTCGAACTGGTCTGCTCGGCGGGGTTGGACGCCGCGGTCCGTGCCGCCTGGGCCCGGCTGGCCGCGGCGGGGCTGCCCAGCCTGGCGCGTAACACCCACCCGACCAACCGGCCGCACCTGACCCTGGCCGCGGCCGACGAGTTCCCGCCGGGCGCGGTGGCCCGGCTGACCGCGCTGGTCGACGCGGCGCTGCCGCTGCCGGCCCGGCTCGGCGAGGTCACGGTCCTGGACGGCAGCGCGCCGCTGGTCTGGCTGGTCCACCCCGGCGCCGAGCTGACCGCGCTGCACGCGGCGGTGTGGCGCGTCCTGGCCGACGCCGACGGACGCAACCCGTGGCACGCGCCCCGGCGGTGGCGCCCGCACCTGAGCCTGGCGCTGCGGTTCCGCGACGCCGACGCCGGCCTGGCCCGGGCGGTGCTCGGCGACGCCCAGCCGGCTGGGGAGTTCGTCGCCGCGCGCAGCTACGACGGCGCGACCCGCAGCGTCCACCCGCTCGGCACGCCGACCGGCTGATCGCCGCGCCGGGCGTCCCCGGCGGCGCACCGCCCGGCGCGACCGGACGGCGCCGTCGCCCGGGCGGTCGGGCCGACCGTCCGCGGCCGAGCCGGCGGATCCAACCGTTCCGATCTTTTGCGGCGACGTTCCGCGCGGTTTAATGCTCGGTAACTTGTGGCGCACGCCACACTCGAGCCCCAGGAGCGCCGGCCATGCTGCAGGTGCGCAACCTCGAGGTCGTCTACGACGACGTGATGCTGGTGCTCCGCGGCCTGAGCATCACCGTCCCGCCGGGCGGGATCGTCGCGCTGCTCGGCGCCAACGGCGCCGGCAAGACCACCCTGCTGCGGGCCATCACCGGGCTGCTCGACATCCACGACGGCGAGGTGGTCCGCGGCGAGGTCACCCTGGACGGCCAGCCGTTGCACCGGCTGCGCCCGGCCGCGATCGTGCGCCGCGGCGTCGCGCAGGTGATGGAGGGGCGGCGGATCTTCGGCGAGCTGACGGTGGAGGAGAACCTGCGCCTCGGCGGGCACACCGACCCACGCCGGATCCCGGGCCGCCTCGACGAGGTGTACGCGCTCTTCCCGGTGCTGGCCGAGCGGCGCCGGCGCACCGCCGGCTACCTCTCCGGCGGCGAGCAGCAGATGCTGGCGATGGGCCGTGCGCTGATGGCCGGCCCCCGCTACCTGCTGCTGGACGAGCCCAGCCTCGGCCTCGCCCCGCGCCTGGTCGAGCAGGTCCGCGAGCTGATCGTGCGGATCAACGCCGCCGGCACCGGCGTGCTGCTGGTCGAGCAGAACGCCGCCATGGCGCTCTCGGTCGCCGCGCACGGCTACGTGCTGGAGACCGGCCGGGTGGTGCTCGACAAGCCGGCCGGGCAGCTGCTCGCCGACGACGACGTGCGCGAGTTCTACCTGGGCCTGCACGCCGGCGCCGACAGCGGCCGGCGGTCGTTCCGGGAGGTCAAGCACTACCGGCGACGGAAGCGGTGGTTGTCGTGAGCGACGAGATCCTGCGCTTCACCGACGTGCGGCTGAGCTTCGCCGGCGTCCGGGCGATCGACGGGGTGAGCTTCACCGTCGGCCGGCAGGAGCTGTTCGCCGTGATCGGGCCGAACGGCGCCGGCAAGACGTCGATCTTCAACGTGCTCTCCGGGGTCTACCGGCCACAGTCCGGTCAGGTGGTCTTCGACGGCGTCGACCTGGTCGGCCGCCGCCCACACCAGATCGCCGCGCTCGGGCTGGCCCGCACCTTCCAGAACGTCGAGCTCTTCGCCAACCTCACCGTGCTGGAGAACCTGCTGCTCGGTCGGCACCACCACATCCGGTACGGGCCGCTGGCGGCGGTGCTCTGGCGCGGCCGGGCCCGGCGCGCCGAACTGGCCGCCCGGGCCGCGGTGGAGGAGATCGTCGACTTCCTGGAGCTGGAGCAGTGGCGGCGGATGCCGGTCGGGCTGCTGCCGTACGGGGTGCAGAAGCGGGTGGAGCTGGGCCGCGCGCTGGCCATGGAGCCGAAGCTGCTGCTGCTCGACGAGCCGGTCGGCGGGATGAACCTCGAGGAGACCGAGGACATGGCCCGCTACATCCTCGACGTCCGGGAGGAGCTGGGCATCCCGGTGGTGCTGGTCGAGCACGACATGGGCCTGGTGATGGACCTCGCCGACCGGGTGCTGGTGGTCGACTTCGGACAACCGGTGGCCACCGGCACCCCGGCCGAGATCCAGCACCACCCCGACGTGATCCGCGCCTACCTGGGGGAGGTGACCACGACGTGAGCACCACCAGCGCGCCGACCGGGGCGCCCGCCACCGGCGCCGCCGACGCCGCCGTCCCGACCATCGCCGCCCGGGTACGCGAGCGCGCCCGGGCCACCCCGGAGCGGGTGGCGCTGCGGGAGAAGGTCCGCGGTATCTGGCAGGAGGTGACCTGGGCGGCGTACTGGGACACGGCGCAGACCGTGGCGCACGGCCTGCTGGCCCTCGGGGTGGGCCCGGGGGAGCGGGTCGCGGTGCTGGCCGAGAACCGGCGCGAGTGGCTCTGGACGGACGTGGCCACCGTCGCTGTCCGGGGCGTCACCGTCGGGCTCTACCCGACCAACCCGGCCGCCGAGATCGGCTACCTGCTGGCCCACTCGGGCGCCCGGGTGCTCGTCGCCGAGGACCAGGAGCAGGTCGACAAGGCCCTCGCGGTGCTCGACGACTGCCCCGACCTGGACCGCGTGGTCTACCTCGAACCGCGCGGCGTCCGGGGCCGCTACCGGCATCCGGGGCTGCTGTACTGGGACGACTTCCTGGCCCTCGGCGTCGCCCACCGGGTCGCCCACCCCGGCGCGGTCGCCGAGCTGATGGCCGCCGCCACCGACACCGACCTGGCCACCCTGATCTACACGTCCGGCACCACCGGCCGGCCGAAGGGCGCCATGCTCACCGTCGCCAACGTGGACTTCGCGGTGCGGACGGTCACCGAGGGCGGCGGCCTGGCCGACCCCCCGCCCGGCCCGGACGACCTGCTCCTGTCCTACCTGCCGCTCTGCCACGTCGCCGAGCGGGTCTTCACCACCTGGAGCAGCGCCGGCGCCGGGGTGCAGGTGAACTTCGCCGAGTCGGTCGCCACCGTGCCGGCCAACCTGCGCGAGGTGCAGCCGACCATCCTGTTCGGGGTGCCCCGGATCTGGGAGAAGATCCTCGCCACGGTCACCATCCGGGTGGCGTCGGCGTCCCCGCTCAAACGGGCGGTGGCCCGGTTCTGGCTGCGGGTCGCCGACCGGATCGGCGCCACCCTGGTGGCCACCGGCGGCCGGCACACCCCGGCCAGCCGGCTGGCGTACGCGGTGGGCTGGCTGTTCTGCTACCGGGCGCTGCGCGAGCGGATCGGGGTACGCCGGGTGCGCTACGCCGCCTCCGGCGCCGCCCCGATCGCCCCCGAGGTGCTCCGCTTCTTCATGGGCATCGGGGTGCCGATGCACGAGGTGTACGGGATGACGGAGAACTCCGCCATCGCCACCGGCAACCGGCCCGGCCGGGTGAAGCTGGGCACGGTCGGCGAGCCGCAGCACGGCGTCGAGCTGCGCATCGACGAGGCCACCGGGGAGATCCTCACCCGGCATCCCGGGGTCTTCGCCGGCTACCTGGACGACCCGGCCGCCACCGCGGCGGTGCTGGAGCCGGACGGCTGGCTGCACACCGGCGACATCGGCGAGTGGGTGGACGGCACGCACGTGCGGATCACCGGCCGGGCCAAGGACATCATGATCACCGCGGGTGGCAAGAACATCGGCCCGGCCGGCATCGAGAACGAGCTGAAGGCGTCGCCGTACGTCAAGGAGGCCGTGCTGATCGGCGACCGCCGGCCCTACCTGGTGGCGCTGATCGGCATCGAGGCCGACACGGTCGGGCAGTGGGCGCAGCGGCGCCGGCTGGCGTACACCACCTACCGCGACCTGAGCACGAAGCCGGAGGTGGTCGAGCTGATCCGCGCCGTGGTGGACGAGGTCAACGCCCGGCACCCGCGGGTCGAGCAGATCAAGCGGTTCCGGCTGCTGCCCAAGGAACTCGACCAGGACGACGGCGAGCTGACCGCGACCCAGAAGGTCCGCCGGGAAGCGGTCACCCGGGCCTTCGCCGACCTGGTCGACGAGCTGTACGCCCCGGGCGGTGACCGGTGACCGAGCTGACCGAGAGCGTGCTGCGCGGGCTGGGCACCGGCAGCGTCTACGCCCTGCTCGCCCTCGGCTTCGTGATCATCTACAAGGCCACCCGGGTGATCAGTTTCGCCCAGCCCGCGTTCATGCTGGCCGGCGTCGTGGCGGTCACCTACCTCGCCCCGGCCGTCGGCTTCTGGGCGGCGGTGCCGCTCGCGGCGGTCGGCACCGGCCTGCTCGCGCTCGGCGTCGAGCGCGCCGCCGTCCGGCCGATGGTGGGCCGGCCGGCGTTCGTGGTCGCCATCATCACCCTCGGCGTGGACGTCGCTGTCCGGGTGGTGGTCAACGCCTTCATCGGCCTGGACGTGCGGCACGTCGGCGACCCGTGGGGGCTGCGCACCCTGTCGCTGGGCCCGGTCGAGCTGCAACAGCGGCACCTGGCCGCGGTGGCGGCCACCGGGCTGCTGGTCGCCGGCCTGTTCGCGTTCTTCCGGTTCACCCGTACCGGGCTGGCGATGCGGGCCGCCGCGTTGGACCAGGAGGCGGCGCTGGCGCACGGCGTGTCGGTCGGCGCGGTCTTCGCGGTCAGCTGGGCGCTGGCCGGCGGGCTGGCCGCGGTGGCCGGCACCTTCGCCGCCGCCGGGGCCAGCGTGGACGCCGCGCTCTGGCTGATCGCCCTGACCGCGCTCCCGGTGATCATCCTGGGTGGACTCGACTCGCTGCCCGGGGCGGTGGTCGGCGGGCTGGCCGTCGGCGTGCTTCAGGAACTCACCGCCACCTACGCCAACGACCTCGCCTGGCTCGGCGGCAACGTCTCGGTGATCACCCCGTACGTGCTGATGCTGGTCGTGCTGCTGGTCCGCCCGTACGGGCTGTTCGGCACCCGAGAGGTGGAGCGGGTATGAGGGGTAGACCGCTGCTGCGCACCGCGTACGCGCAGGACCTGGCGCTGCTGGACACGCCGGCCAAGCGGTGGTGGACCGGCGCGCTGCTGCTGCTGGCGGTCGCGCTGCCCTTCCTGCTCACCGACGACCTGCTGCAACTGCTCGCGGTCTGCTGCGTGGCGGCGATCGGCGCGATCGGGCTCGGCCTGGTCACCGGGTACGCCGGCCAGGTCTCCCTCGGCCACGCGTTCTTCCTCGGCATCGGCGCGTACACCGCGGCGGCGATCAGCGGCGACCCGGACGGCCGGGTGATCGGCCTCGGGGTCACCGACATCGCGGTCTGGCTGCCCGCCGCCGGCCTGGTGGCCGCGCTGGCCGGCGTGCTGGTCGCCCCGCTGGCCACCCGGCTGCGCGGGCTCTACCTCGCCATCGTCACCCTCGGCCTGGTCTTCATCGGCCAGCACGTGTTCAACGAGTGGTCGGCGCTGACCGGCGGCGCCGGGGTCGGCCGGCCGGCCGCCACCCTGGAGTTCCTCGGTTACCCGCTCGCGGTGACCGACGCCGCCGCCACCCGCGACCAGAAGCTGTACTGGCTGATGCTCGGGCTGCTCGTGGTCTTCGCGGTGGCCGCCCGGAACCTGGCCCGCTCCCGGATCGGGCGAGCGTTCACCGCCATCCGGGACCGGGACATCGCCGCCGGGGTGATCGGGGTGAACCTGCCCCGGTACAAGACCCTGGCGTTCGCGGTGTCGTCGGCGTACGCCGGCTGTGCCGGGGCGCTGCTCTACACCATCACCGGCTTCTTCGACCCGAGTTCGTTCAGCCTGCTGCTGTCCGTGCAGTACATCGCCATGGTGCTGATCGGCGGCGCGGGCACCATCTCCGGCGCCGTCGCCGGGGCGTTCTTCATCACCCTGCTGCCCCGGCTCACCCGGGAACTGCAGGCGTGGGTGCCGTTCATCAGCACCCAGCCGAACGAGGTGCCGAACGTCTTCCAGGTGGAGACGATCCTCTACGGCGTACTCATCATCGTCTTCCTGATCTTCGAACCGCGCGGGCTGTTCGGGCTCTGGGTCCGGGCCCGCGCCTACTGGAAGGCGTGGCCGTTCTCCTACTGACCCGAGCGAGGAAGCCATGGCACTACGGACGTCGCGGACCGCCCTCGGGGTGGCCCTGATCCTGCTGGCCGGCACGCTCACCGCGTGCCGTGGCGGGGACAGCACAACTGACGAATCCGGATTGCGCACCGACGTCGGCGTCACCGCCGAGCCGTGCCCGGAGGCGGTCGACCGCAACAAGGGCTGCATCTACCTCGGCATCATCTCCGACCTCACCGAGGGGCCGTTCCGGGCCCTCGCGGTGCCGATCACCGACGCGCAGAAGGCGTTCTGGAAGCGGGTCAACACCGCCGGCGGGATCGGCGACTACGAGGTGGACGTGACCCGGTACGTACGGGACAACAAGTACAACCCGCAGACCCACAACCAGGTCTACCAGGAGATCAAACCGAACGTGCTGGCGCTGGCGCAGAGCCTCGGCTCACCCACCACCGGCGCCATCTTGGGCGACATGAAGGCGAGCAACGTGATCGCCGCCCCGGCCGCGTGGACCTCCGGCTACGCCTTCGAGGACGTCATCATCGAGTCCGGCGCGAACTACTGCGTCGAGTCGATGAACGCGCTCGACTACGCCCGCGAGGCGTACGCCCCGAAGTCGGTGATGGCGGTGCATCTGGCCGGCGACTACGGCGACGACGCCGCGGCCGGGGTGAAGCTGGCCGCGCAGACGCTCGGAATGACCTTCACCGACGTCAAGACCGACTCCGGCGCGGACAAGCAGGCCGGGGCCATCCAGGCCGTCCTCGCCGGCAAGCCGGACCTGGTGGTGCTCACCATGGGCCCGGCGGACGCGGCGACCATCGTCGGGCAGGCGGTGGCCCGCGGCTTCGCCGGCCGGTTCATCGGCACCAGCCCGACCTGGAACCCGGCGCTGCTGCAGAGCCCGGCCGCACCGGCGCTGCTGGCCCGCTACGAGCAGACCGCGCCGTGGAACACCTGGAGCACCGACACCCCCGGGCACCGGGCGCTGCGCGAGGCGTTGCCCGGGGTCACCCCGAACGACGGCTATACCTCCGGCTGGGTGTGGTCGTACCCGATGAAGGCGGCGCTGACCAAGGCGGTGGCCGACGGCGACCTGACCCGGGCCGGCCTGCTCAAGGCGGTCAAGTCGCTGACCTCGGTGGACTACGAGGGGATGCTGCCGGCGACCGCCGGCAACTACGCCGCCGGGGCGAACGAGGGCGCGGTCCGGGTCACCGCTGTCTACAAGCCGGACAAGGCCAGCCCGACCGGGGTGAGCCAGGTCCGCGAGCTGTTCACCGGGCCGACCGCCGGGGCGTACAACCTGGACCGGCCCTGCTACGAGAAGCTCTGAGCCGACCGGGTCGGGCCCCCGCGCCGGCGGGGGCCCGACCGCCGGGTCAGCGGTGGAAGCGCAGGTAGTCGAAGGCGGCGGTGACCGGCGGCTGCGCGCCGCCGTGGGCGACCAGGCCGATCCGGGGCGTGGTGTCGGCGGGGAAGGTCCACACCCCGCCCCACGTCCAGTGCTCGCCGTCCCGGCTGGAGCCGGCCCGGAACTCGTGCTCGCCGGTGACCGGGTCGACCCGGTGCGCCAGCCGCAGCCAGGTGGTGGTGGCCGGGGTGCCGACGATGTTGCCGCCGTACACCGGCTGGCCGGCGAAGGGCAGTTCGTAGCCGTACTCCACCTGCCGGGTGTTCCAGATCGCCACCTGGGCCAGCCGGGCGAACCGGTCGTCGTCGACGTAGGCGACCAGGCCGGCCTGCTGGTAGTTGCGCACGGTCTCCTCGCCCAGGTCGAGGGTCACCTTCGTCTCCACCACGTAGTCGCCGGCCGGCGCGTCGCGCAGCAGCACGCTCGCGGTGTTGCCGGTGCCGACCAGGTCGGCGGCCTGTGTCGGCCAGCGCAGCGCCCCGCCGGACACGGTGGCCGCCGGGTCCGGCCGCACCCAGCTCCAGGCCGGGTCGAGGCCGTCGGTGAACTCGTCGGACCACCCGGCCAGCAGGGCGCCGGCCCGTGGCTCCGGCACGGCGTGGCGGGCCGGCCGGTGCAGCCGGGCCACGCTGACGTTGTCGAACTCGGCGGCGCCGCCGGTGGCGGTCAGCCCGAGCCGCCCGGGCACCGGGCGGTCCAGCCGCAGCGCGACGGTGGCCAGGTGGTCGCCGAGCCGGGCCGGGCTCAGCTCGGCCACCAGCTGTCGACCGCGTACCTCGACGGCCAGGTTGTGCCGGTCGGCCGGGCGGTAGTTCGCCGGCAGAGCCGCGCTGGCGGTGCGACCGCCGTCGCCGGCCACCAGCCGGCCGGCCGCCGCGTCGACCCGCACCTCGACCCGGCCGCCCAGGGTCAGCCCGGCCGCGTCGGCGCCGGTCAGCCGCAGGTCGGTCTCTGCCCGCAGGTCACCGCCGACGGTGGTACGGCTGGTCAGCGCGCCGCTGCCAGTGAGCCGACCGTCGGCGACCCGCCAGTCGCCGGTGCCCCGCCAGCCGGCCAGGCCGGCGTCGAACCGCTCGTCCACCGGCCGGTGGTCACCGGCGCGGGCCGGTCGCCGTCGGACGGGCCGGCACCGGCGTTGACCGTCGGCCAGCCGTCGATCCAGTCGAGCCGGTCCAGCAGCATCGGCCGCTCGTTGATGCCGAACGGCTCGTCCAGGTACGGGTCGGCCCGGTCGAGCGCGTGGTAGACGATCCAGTCCTGGCCGGACAGGTCGGTGAGGAAGCCGTTGTGGCCGGTGCCGATCCACCGGTTGCCGTTCTGGGTGAGCACCGGCGTGCCGCCGGCCCGGGACGCGGTCAGCGGGATGCCGTCGCGGTCCACGAACGGGCCGCGCGGGCTCCGCGACCGGCCGACGTGGACGGAGTAGCCGGTGGCCGGGCCGGCGCAGCAGTTCGCCGTCGAGGCGAACAGGTAGTACCAGCCGTCGTGGCGCAGCACGTAGCCGCCCTCGAACTTGTTGTCGATCGCCACCAGGGTCGGCTGGCCGACCGCGCGCAGCCCGTCGGGGGAGAGCTCGGTGACCGAGATGCCCCCGTAGTAGCTGCCGTAGTAGAGGTAGCTGGTCCCGTCGACGTCGGTGAACTGGGACGGGTCGATGGTCCACAGCCAGCCTCCGCCGCCGCCGGGGCGGGGGGCCACCACCGGCTCGTCGGCGAAGGTCCACGGGCCGGTCGGGGTGGGCGCGGTCGCCGCGCCGATCGCGAAGTCGCTGCCCTCCGGGGAGACGGTGGTGTCGGTGACCGTCACGTACATCACGTAGCGGTCGCCGATCCGGCGCACGTCGGGGGCCCAGAAGCCGGCGCCGGGCGCCGCGTACGGGGGCCGCTGGTCGGCGCCGAAGGCGTCCCCGACGTACTGCCAGTGGACCAGGTCGGTGGAGCGGGCGGTGGGCACCCGGTGGAACTGGCGCTCGCCCTCGCGCAGCGGGTCGGTGGTGCCGTAGGCGTACCAGTAGCCGTCGTCACCGCGCAGGACGACCGGGTCGGCGAAGGTGTCGGCGAACCCGGCCGAGACCGGGTTGCGGTAGTCGGCGTCGGCTGCGGCGACGGCCGGCGCGGACGCCGTCGCCGCCAGCAGCAGACCGAGTACGGCGGCGAGCGCGCCGCCACGACGGAGTTGTCCCATCAGACCTGCCTCGGGTGGGGGAATGTCGACGAGGGTCGCTCCGTCCGTTTCTACAACGATGGATACAACGTTGTAAAGAGTCGGTGACCGGTCGGTGGCCGCCGAAGCGTGCCCGTGTCAGCATGGGCCGATGAGCGCCACCAGCACCGACGGCGCGGCGCTGGCCCGCCTCGCCGGCCTGCTCGCCGACCGCACCCGGGCCAGCTTCTGCCTCGCCCTGCTCGACGGCCGGGCCTGGACGGCGGGCGAGCTGGCCCGCGCCGCCGCGGTCGCCCCGTCGACCGCGAGCGAGCACCTGGACCGGCTGGTCGCCGGCGGGCTGCTGGTCGAGGAGCGCCAGGGGCGGCACCGCTACCTGCGGCTGGCCGGGCCGTCGGTGGCCCAGCTGGTCGAGGACCTGGCCGGCCACACCCCGGGCGCCGCGCGGCCCGCCCGCTCGTTGCGTGCCGTGCGCGCCGACGCGGCGCTGGCGTACGCCCGCACCTGCTACGACCACCTGGCCGGCCGGCTCGGCGTGCTGCTGCGCGACACCATGCTGACCCGGGGGCTGCTGGACGAGCGGGCCGGGCTCACCCTGACCCCGGCCGGGCGGGACTGGCTCGGCGGGCTCGACGTGCCGATGGCCGCCCTCGGCCGGCGTCCGCTGCTGCGCGACTGCCTGGACTGGACCGAGCGACGCCCGCACCTGGCCGGTGCGCTCGGCGCGGCGCTCTGCGGCCGGCTGTTCGACCTCGGCTGGCTCACCCGGGGCACCGGCCGGGCCGTCCGGTTGACCCCGGCCGGCGGGCCCGCCCTGGCCGGCGCGCTCGGCCTGACCGTCGCCGACCTCGCCCCGGTCGCCGCCCCGGACACCGGCGGCGGCCGCGCCTGACCCGGCCCCGGCGGGCACGGACCGGCCGCCGCGTGATCCACTCTGGTTCCCGGACATCGGGTCCGTCGTCGACACCGCGACGTCGCGGGTCGGCCCCGCGTGGTCCACTCCGTTCCCGCACATCGGGCCCTCAGGGCGTCGTCGATGCCGCGACATCGCGGAGGTCGGGTGGATCAACCCCGGGTACTTCGGTCCGGACCGAACCGATCCGGCCCTACCGTCGGTCGGGTGACCGTCGTGACGCACCTCCTCGCCCCTGCCGCCGGCACGCCGCCGTGCGGCCCGCCCGTCCTCGACCCGGCCACCGGCTGGACGGTGACCCGGCACGCCGACGTCCGCGCAGCGCTGCTCGATCCGGCCTGTCAGGTGCCGGTCGCCCCACCCGGCCGGCTTGGGACCCTCGCCTGGCTGCGCGGCACGGTGAGCCGGTTCAGCGCTCCCGAGACCCACCCGGGCCGCCGCGCGGCCGGCACCGCCATGCTGGCCGAACTCGACCACGACGAGCTGGGTGAGGTGGCCGCCCGGCGTACCGAGGAGGCGCTCGACCGGGCCGCCGACCGGCTGGATGTGATGGCCGTGCTCGCCCGCCGCGTACCGCTGCGGGTGCTGGCCGAGCGGCTGGGCCTGGCCGACCCGGACGCCGCCGTGCCGGCGGTGACCGCGGTCGCGGCCGCCTACCATCCCGGCGCCGACCCGGCCACGGTGCGGCGCGCGGACCGGGCCGTGGCCGCGCTGCTGCCGCTGACCCCACCGGATCCGCCGGAGGTCCGGGCGAACCGGATCGGCCTGCTGGTCCAGGCCGCCGACGCCACCGCCGGCCTGATCGGCGCCGCCGCCCGGCACGTGCTGGCCTGGCCGGCCGACGTGCCCACCGGCGACCTGCTCGCCGAGGTGCTCCGGCTCGACCCGCCGGTACGCGGCACCCGGCGGATCACCACCGCCCCGGTCCGGCTCGGTGGGCGGGAGCTCGCGTCGGGCAGCCCGGTGCTGCTGCGTTTCGACGCCGCCAACCGGGACCCGGCGGTGTTCGCCGACCCGGACCACCTGCTGCCCGGCCGTCCGCACGCGGCGCTGACCTTCGGCGCCGGGCCGCGCGGCTGCCCGGGGGAGCGGCACGCGCTGGCGCTGGCCACCGCCGTGGTGGACGTGCTGCGCCGCCGCTGCCGGCCGGTGCCCGCGCCGGTCCACCACGAACCGCACGCGCTGCTGCGCGTGCCGACCCGACTGGAGGTACACCCCCGATGACCGACCGCTTCGCCGCCTTCCACGCCCTGCACCACGCGGACCGGCCGCTGCTGCTGCCCAACGCCTGGGACCACGCCAGCGCCGCCGCGCTCGCCGCCCGTGGGCACCGGGCGATCGGGACCACCAGCCTCGGCGTCGCCGCGGCCGCCGGCCTGCCCGACGGCGAGGCCGCCACCCGGGCGGAGACGCTGCGGCTGGCCCGGCTGCTGGGCCGGCTCCCGGTGTTGCTCACCGTCGACGTGGAGGCCGGGTTCAGCGACGACCCGGCCGAGGTCGCCGAGCTGGCCGCCGAGCTGGCCGGGCTCGGGGTGGTCGGGATCAACGTCGAGGACGGCCGGGCCGACGGCGGCCTCGCCCCAGCCGAGCTGACCGCCGCCAAGGTGGCCGCGGTCAAGGCCACCGTGCCGGGCCTGTTCGTCAACGCCCGCACCGACACCTGGTGGCTGGGCACGCCCGACCCGCTGCCGGAGACGCTGCGCCGGGCCCGTGCCTACCAGGACGCCGGTGCTGACGGCGTCTTCGTGCCGGGCGTCGCCGACCCCGACCTGATCGCCCGGCTGGCCGCCGCGATCGACGCCCCGCTCAACGTGCTGCTGTCACCCGGCGGCCCGGGTCCGGCCGAGCTGGGCCCGCTCGGGGTGGCCCGGGTGAGCACCGGCTCCCTGCTGTTCCGGGCCGCGCTGGCCGGCGCCCTCGCCGTGCTCGACGGCGCGGGCGTCCCGCCGGGGCTGCCCTCGTACGCCGAGACACAGCGGCTGGTCGCGCCGTCCGCCGGGTAGCGGTTCGTCCCCCGGCGGTCGCCTGGCAGCCGTCCTGACCTGCTCGTATCCCTTCGGAGGAAGATAGGAGGATTGTTCGGGCTTGACCCGGTCCGGCCGATTACGGTGTGCGGCAGAGGTTGCCGACCGTTGTCGTGACGGGAGAGAGGACCGACCCATGCGAGTGCCGAGCCGAAGCCCGGGACACCAGCCCGGTCCGCCCGCCGCGTCGACCGCACCGGCCCGCCGCCGGCCACCGGTCGGCCCGTTGCGCCGGAGCCCGTCGCCCGGCCCCGACCTGGACGCCTACCGCGCCGCCGTGGCCGAGCTGCTGGTCGAGGTCGGCGCGCTGGCCACGGCGCCCTCCACCGCGGCCCGGCAGGTGCTGATCGACGCCCGGCTGCGCGAACCGGCTCTCGCGGCGGTGCTCGACGCCACCCCGCAGGGCTTCGTCGGCGCCCGCGAGACGCTGCTGCTGGAGATGGCCCGCTACCAGCCGAACGAGCGCAGCTCCGCCGCCGACCTGACCGCCCTGGTCCGGATCTACCTGCTCTCCCGCATCGACGTGATGTGGTGGCGGGACGCGCCCACCTACCTCACCGACGCGCAGGTCAACGCCAGCCCCGAACTGGTGGACCTGGAGTGGCTGCGCCGGCGGGACCTGCTCCGCTTCCGCTACCAGGAGCAGCCGGCCACCCTCCTCGGGCGGGGGGTACGGGCGCTGCGCCGCAGACTGCGGCCGGACGCCACCCCGCGTACCGCCGGGCTGCTGTTCCGGCGGGCCCGGCGGGAGATGGTCGCCTTCCTCAACGACGTCGCCCGCGAGTTCGCCGCCAGCACCCCGACGGGCACCCCGCCGCTCTGGGTGACCAGCCTGGTCCGCAGCGCCGAGCACCAGTACCGGCTGCGCCGCCTCGGCTACGCCGCCATGGTGCCCAGCGGGCACTGTCTCGGCTGGGCGGTCGACGTGGAGCTGGCCTGGTACGAGCGGTTCGGGGTCCGGGAGACCCTCGGCGGGCTGCTGCTGGCCCGGCAACAGGCCGGCGAGGTCAACGTGGTCGACGAGGGCCAGGCCTGGCACCTCTGCCTCGCGCCCGGCGCCCGCCGGCGGCTGCGCCGGGCGTACGAGGCCGAGATGGGGATCTGAGCGATGTGCGGCATCGTGCTGAGCCTCGGCCCGGAGGCCGACCCGGCGATCTTCCGGCGGATGCTGACGGTGCTCGCCCCGCGCGGCGAGGTCACCGAGACCCGGTACGAGAACGGCCTGCTCGCCGGCGTCCGGCGGCTGCGGGTGGTGGACCGGGAGCGGGCGGTGCAGCCGTGGACCTCCGCCGACGAGCGGTGGGTGCTCTGCTACAACGGCGAGGTCTTCAACCACCACGAGCTGCGCGGGGAGCTGACGCGGCTCGGGTACCGGTTCCGCAGCCTCAGCGACACCGAGGTGGTGCTGGCCGCGTTCCTGCACTGGGGCGAGCGGATGGTGACCCGGCTGCGCGGGGAGTACGCCTTCGCCGTGGTCGAGCGGGCCACCGGCCGCACCTACCTGGTCCGCGATCCGCTCGGCGTGAAGCCGCTCTACTGGACCCGCACCCCCGGCTGCCTGCACCTGGCCAGCGAGGTCAAGGCGCTGGTCGGGCACGGCACGCAGATCGCCGAGGTGCCACCCGGGCACCACGGCTGGGCCGACGCCGACGGGCAGGTGCGGCTGCGCCCGTACCT
Source organism: Micromonospora sp. S4605 (assembly GCF_003176715.1). Taxonomy (NCBI): domain Bacteria; kingdom Bacillati; phylum Actinomycetota; class Actinomycetes; order Micromonosporales; family Micromonosporaceae; genus Micromonospora; species Micromonospora sp. S4605. The sequence continues at coordinate 13,209 of NZ_QGSW01000234.1, read as the reverse complement.
CGACCTGCTCCGGCTGGGTGCGGGGCTGCCGGTGGTGGACGACCCGGACGAGGCCGCCCTGCTCGTCCGTGCCGCCCTCACCGACAGCATCCGGGTCCGGGTGGACACCGACCTCACCGTGGGGGTGGTGCTCTCCGGCGGGTTGGACAGCTCGCTGGCCCTGCTGCACGTCCGCGAGCTGCACCCGGACTGCGTCGCAGTCACCGTGGGCGTGCCGGAGAGCCCGGACGTGGCGTACGCCCGGCGGCTCGCGGCCGACCTGGGCGTGCCGCACGAGGTGGTCGAGCTGCGCCCGCGCGACATCCGGCTGGCCGAGATCCGGGAGGCGATCCGGATCTCCGAGCTGACCGAGTACGGCGACATCATCAACGCGGTCGTCTCGGTGCCGATCTTCCGCCGGCTGCGGGAGCTGGGCGTCAAGGTGGTGCTCACCGGCGACGGGTCGGACGAGCTGTTCGGCGGCTACCCGATGTACCACGAGGTGGGCCCGGAGGCGTCTCGACGGCTCTTCCTGCACAAGATCCGCAACCTGTGCCGGACCGAGTTGCAGCGGGTCGACCGGGCCAGCATGGGACACGAGGTGGAGGCCCGGGTGCCGTTCCTCGACCTGAACGTGGTGGAGCTGGCGATGCGGCTGCCGGTCGCGCTGAAGCTGCGCGACGGCCAGGAGAAGTGGATCGTCCGGCGGGCCTTCGCCGACCTGCTGCCCGACTACGTCCGGCGGCGGCCGAAGAACCCGATGTCGTACTCGTCCGGGCTGCACGAGCGGGCCCGGCTCTACAAGCCACTCTTCGCCCGGCTGCACCGCCAGTTCGGCTACCACCTGCTGGAGCCGGTCCGCCGCGACTTCGACACCGTGCTCACCCGCTGCGGCAACGACCTGGACCGGGCCATCGCGGCGGGCCGGGCGCGACCGGACTACACCGTGCTGGAGCACGCCCGCGACCTGGTCGGCGCGGCGAGGTGGAACGCCGCCCCGATGGTGCGCCGGCTGGTCGGCCCGCGCCGCACCCGCGGCGACGAGGAGGCCCCGCTGCCGGGCTGAGCCAGGACGTCGTACTTGAGCCGATCGCGCCGGTACGCCTCGCGGAGCTGAGCGTCACCGCGCGCTCAGCCGTCGGCGTCCGGCCGGTTGGTGGCGGTGCGGATCCGGGCCACCAGCTGCTCCAGCACGGCGACCTCCGCCCGCAGCGCGGCCCGGCCCTGCCGGGTCAACCGCACCCAGGTGCACGGACGGCGGCCCTCGTAGCCCTTGGTCACCTGGAGCAGCCCGGCCTCCTCCAGGATGCGCAGGTGCCGGTTGAGGTTGCCGTCGGTCAGCCCGAGCTCGTCGCGTAGCACCGCGAACCGGCACTCGTGCGCCTCGCTCAGCACGGTGAGGATGCCCAGCCGGACCCGCTGGTGGACCACGTCGTCCAAGGTCGTGGCGGGGTGCGGTGGCTGCTGCCGCGTCATGCGCGGTCCGGACGGCGGCCGGTCACCAGCCGGACGGCGGCGACCGCGAGCAGGGGGAGTGCCATCAGGACAAGATAGTGACCGGGCCGCAGCCCGAGCTGGCCGCCGAGGCCGCTGCCCCCGCCGACCAGTCGGCCCGCCCAGCCGGGCAGTGCGCCCAGCGGGAACGAGGTGCACAGCCAGGCCGTGAGCAGGGCCATCCACACGCCGGCCGCGGTGAGGCCGGCACTGCGCTCGGCCCGGCCGAGCACCACGACCGCGGCGGCGAGCGGCAGCAGCGGGGTGAGCAGCCCCGGCCAGTACGGCCCGTCAGGCGCGGTGAGCCCGTCGGGCACCGGACCGGTCGGCACCGCGGCCAGCACGGCCAGCAGGGCCAGCACCCCGAGCCCGGTGCCGGCGACGAGCGGCCACGCGACCCGTACGCCGAGCCGGCGGGCACGCCACCGGTACCAGAGGCCGATGCCGGCGAACAGCAGCGGCGTGCCGACGAACCAGAACGCGTAGGAGGCGACCGGGCTGCGCTGCTCGTCGGGCAGCCCCGCCCACCAGGGGTGCTCGGCCACGATGGCGGTGGGGGAGGTCAGCGGGTGCCGGTAGAGCGCCACGCTGGCCAGCAGCAGCACGGCGACGCCGAGGGCGGGCAGCCAGGCGCCGCCGTGGACGCGCCGGTGGGTGCGTCGGCGCAACCGCTCAAGGGCGGCGAGGGTGTCTTCGGCCTGCTCGGTGGCGCCGGGCTCCATGGTGTACTCCTGTCTGACTTTGCGACAGCGATAGCTCTGCAAAGCAAAGTCTACGGCCGCCGCACCGCGCTGGCAACACCGTCGACCCGGGACCGGCCGCGCTGCCCTGACCCCGGACCGGGCGGCGGCCGGCCCGGCAGGGAAGCGGCAGCGAGGCCGGGCGCCGGCTCGCTCGCCTGGCCGACGAACTCGGCCTGGATCCCGGCCCGCAGCTCGTCGACGGGCGCGGCGTACGTCGGCCGGCCCGCCCGCCGACGGGCGTGGCGGACGCCGGCCTGCTCGCACGCCCGCCGGTGGGGCGTGGCCGGCGCCGGCCGGGGTAGTAGCCGGACATGGCGGGACTGGACGTGCTGGTGGTCGGGCAGGTGGCCCGGGATCTCGTGCTGCTGGTGGACGAGGTGCCGCCGGCCGGAAGCAGCGCTCCCGTGCGGCGACGCCGGGAACTGCTCGGCGGCAAGGGCGCCAACCAGGCCGTCGCGCTGGCCCAGCTCGGCGCCCGGGTCGGGCTGCTCGGGGTGGTCGGCGACGACGAGGTGGGGGAACGGCTGCTCGCCCGGGCGCGCGCCGACGGCGTGGACGTCGGTCCGGTGGTACGCCGGTCCGGCACTCCCACCGGGCTGATCGTCGACCTGGTCGACCGGGCGGCCCGGTGGCGCTACCTGGAGGACCTGCCCGAGCCGACCCTGCTCACCCCCGAGGACGTCGCCGGGGCCGCCAGCGCGCTGCGGGGCGCCCGGGCCGTGCTGGTGCAGTTGCAGCAGCCACCGGCGGCGGCGCTCGCCGCGGCCCGGACCACCCGGTCGGCCGGCCGGCTGGTGGTGCTCGACGGGGCACCCGAGGATCGGGCCGCCGCCGACGAGCTGCTGGCGCTCGCCGACGTGCTGCGCGCGGACGCCCGCGAGGTCGCGCTCCTCACCGGCGACGAGCCGACGGACGCCGACAGCGGCCTGGCGGCCGGGCGGAAGCTGCTGCGGCGCGGCCCGTCGCTGCTGGCCGTCGAGGTGGCCGGAGCCGGCAACGCGTTCGTCTGGCCGGACGGGGAGGTGTTCGTGCCGCTGAGCGAGACGCCCACCGTGGACGACACCGGTGCCGGGGACGCGTTCGTCGCCGCGCTCACCCTCGGGCTGCTCCGCGACGAGCCCCGCGACCGGGTGGCCCGGTACGCCGTCGCGGCCGCCGGCGCCACCGTCGGCCACCCGGGCGGCCGCCCGGCGCTGACCCCGGCGGCGATCCAGGAGCAGCTCGACCGGATCCCCGACCGCTGATCCGGCGGCGAGAGCGCGACGCCACGCCGTGGCCGAGCAACCGCAGTCGAGCGGCGCGGTCGACCACCGCGCCGATCCCGCGCCCCGGCCCGCCCCGAACAGCTCGCCGAGGCGGGCGGCCGCCGGGAACGGGGGTCAGCTCACCGGCAGCTGGTAGCGCCGCTCGGCGCCGCCGCTGGCGGTGGTCAGCCGGACCTCGCCGCTGCGCAGGCCGTACGTCACCGACCAGCGGGTGTGCCCCTGGCGGACGTCGGTGAGGATCCCGTGGGCGGCGGGCGCGTCGGCCACCCCGTCGGTGCGGCTGAGCGCCTCGGCGATCACCCGGTACCGCTGGTCCTCCCGGCGGCGCTGCTCCGGCACCCCGGCGACCGGCACGTTGGTCAGCGCCTGCCAGCCGCCCGATCCCCGCTCCACCCGCAGCCGGCCGTCGGTGAACTCGATCACCACCGAGGCGCCGGTGGCGTCGGCGATCAGGTAGTGCAGCGGCGGCCCGCCGTCGAAGTCCACGTTGTACCGCTGGAACACGGCGACCGCCTCGTCCACCGTGGCCGCCTGGTCGAGCACCAGCCGCAGGATGCGTACCGAGCCGACGGTCGGCTTGGCCGGGTCCCGCTCGGCCCGGGCGCCGTCGTCGGCGGCCAGCCCCACCGCCAGGCCGCGTTCGTTCATGCCGTCGAAGGGCAGCAGCGGGGCGTTGAGCAGCCGCCGGTCGCCGGCCGGGTCGGCGCCGACGCCGAGGTAGGACATGTCCACCACGGAGATGCTCGCGTAACCGTCCGGCGGGTCGGTGCGCAGCACCATCGCCGGATTGGCGTCCCAGTCGAAGTTGCGGGCGAACAGTGGCCGGCCCGGGTCGCCCGCGGCGACGAAGAGCGAGCAGCCGAACGGCTTCGTGGTCGGGCTGGCGTCCGTGCCCACCGTCGGGTCGTACGCCCCGACGTAGGTCATCTCGTACAGCGGCAGGTCGTCGACCTTGCGCAGGCTGGTCAGGGTCTGCTCGACCTGGCCCGGATCCTGCCGGGAGGCGATGGGCGTCCCGGTCACGGCCGGCGCGGGGCCGGCCGGGTCGGGTGTGGAACAGGCGGTCACGGCCAGCATCAGGGCGACGCCGGCGCCCCACAGAGTCCTCCGCATATCTGTTGGACGCTAGGGCAGCGATAGATGGTTGTCCACCGGCCCCGGTTTTCGGCCCGCGACGGCCGGGTACCTGAACCGCCACGAACGAGAGGCAGGTGGCATGAAGCGCAACGAATACCACGTCGTACCGAACGGTGGCGGCTGGAAGGTCGAGCGGGGCAGCCAGGTGGTCGGCACCTTCGACACCAAGCAGCGCGCCGTCGAGGCGGGCCGCGAGGCGGCGCACGGCAACGAGCCGAGCCAACTCGTCGTGCACACCGCCGACGGGAAGATCGAGACGGAGTACACCTACCAGGGCGACCCGTACCCGCCGGCGGGCTGACGCGACCGCCGCCCCGCGTACGTGACCGGGCCCGGCCCCCGAGCGGGGACCGGGCCCGGTCTGTCGCGTGGGTTACCAGCCCAGGTAGCGCGGCTGGGTCTGCACGTTCAGCTCGCGGTACCGGACCAGCTCCGCCGTCCAGGTCCGCCAGTCGGTCAGCTTCAACACGTCGAAGCCCTTGGCGATGTCGTTGGAGTAGATGTGGCCGTTGTAGTAGTACGCGGACCACGAACCGCCGCCGACCGGCGCCTCCGTCGAGATCGGACCGCGCTCCCAGAAGGCGATCTCCTTCGGGTTGGCCGAGTCGGTGAAGTCCCACACCGACACGCCGCCCTGGTACCACGCCTGGACCATGATGTCCCGCCCGAGCACCGGGATCAGCGAGCCGTTGTGCGCCACGCAGTTCTCGGTGTCGGCGTTGGTCCGGGGGATCTTGAAGTAGCTGCGGAAGACCATCGTCCGGTTGTCACCGCGGCCGGTGATGTCGTAGATGGCGTCCGCACCCCGGTTCGGGCCGACGGTCTCGTTGCAGGTCGCGGCGCCACCGCCACCCAGCTCGTCGGTGAAGACCACCTTGGTGCCGGCGTTGTTGAAGGTGGCCGAGTGCCAGAACGCGAAGTTGGTCGTGTCCCGCACCCGGTTGATCACCCGGGGCGCCTCCCGGTTGCGGATGTCCATCAGGATGCCGTCACCCATGCAGGCGCCCGCGGCCAGGTCCTTCTGCGGGTACGCCGTGATGTCGTGGCAGCCGGTGGTCGCCGACTTCTCGCCCGGCACGCCCTCGTAGCCGCCGTCCGGGAAGAGGTTCGGCGTGGCCACCACCGCCGCCTCGGTGGGCTTCTTCAGCGGCACCTTGACGATGGAGATGGAGTCGTGCGGGGGCTGGCAGTCCGGGAACTCCGCCCGCGGGCTGTACGAGGAGACGTACAGGTAGACGGAGCGGTTGTCCTTGGCCGGCACCAGCGTGTGGGTGTGCGAGCCGCAGGCCGTCTCCACCGACTTGATGTAGCGCGGGTTGGCCTTGTCGCGGATGTCGAAGATCTTGATGCCCTCCCACGACTCCTTCTCCGTCGCCGGCAGGCCCGTGCTGTTGCACGAGTCGTCGCTGCGTGGTGAGTCGGTGGAGAGGAAGAGCAGGTCGTCGTGGACGGAGATGTCGTTCTGCGAACCGGGGCAGAACACCGACGCCACCACCGTCGGCGCGCTGGGTCGGGAGATGTCCCAGACGACGAAGCCGTTGTAGTTGCCGGCGAACGCGTACCTGCCCTGGAACGCCAGGTCGCTGTTGGTGGCGTCCAGCGGGGCCTGCTTGGGCAGGTTGGTGATCAGTCGCAGGTTGGGACTGCTGACGATCTCGTCGACGCCGGGGATGGTGTTGGTGGTGTCCACTGTGCCGGCCGACGCCGGCTGCGGCGCCAGGCTGGCGCTGCTCGGTGGTGCGGTCACGGCGCTGGCCAGGAGCAGCCCGGCCGCGGCCAGGCTGACGACCCTGAACCGCCGGGTCCGCGGCGAGGGGAATCTGATCATCGGCGAGCCCTTCGCAAGGGGGGTGACGATTGTCCACACCTTACCGTCCGACGACAGACGTCGATGTGACCTGCGTCACATGACGTCAGGTCTGTCGATGGATACCATCGCGGTGACCTCGACCTCAGGGAGTGGCCCATGACCAACCGGCGCGCGCGGATCCTGGCGATCGTCACACTGGCCCTCGCGCTGCCGCTGGTGGTCCTGGTCGTGGTCCGCGCCGGCGCCGACCCGGCGCCCGGCGAGGCCCGACCGGCCGCCGCGACTGCCACGCCCACCCCGACCGGTCCGCCGGTGATCGTGCCGGGCCGGCCCGGCGAGTCGGCGGCGGTCCGGCCCGCCGAGCAGGTCCGCGCCCCCGAGCGCCCGCACAACGCGATGGACGTCGAATTCGTCCGGATGATGATCCCGCACCACGGGCAGGCCATGGCGATGGCCGAACTCGCCCCGGACCGGGCCGCCGACCCCGACGTGCGGGCCATCGCCGACCGGATCCGGGCCAGCCAGGGCCCGGAGATCGGCATGCTGCGCGGCTGGCTGCAGGTCCGCGGTCTCGCCGAGCGGGTCGAGGGGCACGACCACGGCAGCATGCGCGGCATGCAGTCGGCCGAGGCGATGCGCCGGCTCGCCGACGCCCGGGGCGCCGAGTTCGACCGGCTCTTCGTGCGGATGATGACCGAGCACCACCGGGGCGCGGTCGAGATGGCCACCGAGCTGCTCAAGGTCGGTTCCGAGCTGACCCTCTCCGAGTTCGCCAACTCGGTCGCCACCGAGCAGTCCGTCGAGATCGACCGGCTGCGCGAACTCCTCGACTCCTGACCCGGCGCCGTCCCGGCTGATCATGGCGGAGCGGCCGCCGCGCCAACCGGGCACGTACGCTGGGTGACCGTGAACCGCACGATCTTCGGCCGCCCGCTGCGCAGCGTCGCCTTCGACGCCTTCGTCTCCGCAGTGGTGGCACTCCTCGCCGTCGCCGGCGTGGTGGCCCAGCCCGGCGGCTGGCAGGCCACCCTGACCGGAGCCGCGATGGCGGTGGCGCTGCTGTTCCGGCGAAGCCACCCTTCGGCGGTCACCGCCGTGGTGGCGGCGCTCGCGCTGCTCCAGGTGGTCGCCGGCTGGGGTCCGCTGCCCTACGACATCGCGGTGCTGATCGCCCTCTACAGCGTCGTGAAGTACGCCGACCGGCTCCGCGACGGCATCCTCGCCGGGATCGTCGCCGCCGTCGGGGTGCTGCTGGCCGCTCTGCAGAACGACCAGCAGACCGACGGTGGCGTCGCCTGGTGGGCCACCGCGATCTACTTCGGGCTGGTCACCGGGGCGGTCTGGCTGGTCGGGCTCAACGTGCGGACCCGCCGGCTCTACGTGCTCAGCCTGGAGGAGCGGGCCGCCACCCTGGAGCGGGAACGCGAGGCGGAGGCCCGAGCCGCGGTGGCCGGCGAGCGCACCCGGATCGCCCGCGAGCTGCACGACGTGGTGGCGCACAGCATGGCCGTCATGATCGTGCAGGCCGACGGGGCGCGGTACATGCTCGACCGCGACCCGGAGACCGCCCGCGCCGCGGTCAAGGTGGTCGCCGACACCGGCCGGCAGGCGCTGGAGGAGATGCGCCGGTTGGTCGGCGTACTGCGGGAGGAGGACCGGCCGGAGGCGGCGGCCGAACCCGGCGCGGCGGCCGAGCCCGACGGCGCCGGGGTGGCCGCCGACCCGGAGCACCGCCGGCTGGCGCTGACCGAACTGCCCGCGCTGCTGGACCGGTTCCGGGCCGCCGGCCTGCGGGTGCGGTACGCGGTGACCGGCGAGCCGGCGCCGTTGCCGCCCGGGCTGGAGCTGACCGTCTACCGGGTGGTGCAGGAGGGGCTGACCAACGCGCTCAAGCACGCCGGGGTCGGCGCGGCCGTCGAGGTCACCCTCGCCCACGAAGCCGGCGCCGTGCTGGTCGCGGTGGTCGACGACGGGCGCGGCCGGACCGTGGTCGGCCCCGCGCCGTCCGGCGGCCACGGCCTGGTCGGCATGCGCGAGCGGGTGGCGGTGTACGACGGCAGCCTGACCGCCGGACCCCGGCTGGCCGGGGGCTGGCAGGTGCGGGCGCGGCTGCCGCTACCGTCGACGGCCGGAACGGAGGTGGTGGCGGCATGACGGTCCGCGTGGTGATCGTGGACGACCAGGCGCTGGTGCGCGCCGGGTTCCGGATGGTGCTGGACTCCCAGCCCGACCTCGAGGTGGTCGGCGAGGCGATCGACGGCGCCGACGCGCTGCGGGTGCTCGACCGGGTCGCCGCCGACGTGGTGGTGATGGACATCCGGATGCCGACCATGGACGGGGTGGAGGCGACCCGCCGGCTCTGCGCCGGGCGGTCCGCCGGTCCGCCCCGGGTGCTGGTCCTCACCACCTTCGACACCGAGGCCGACGCGTTCGCCGCCCTCCAGGCCGGGGCCAGCGGGTTCCTGCTCAAGAACGTCCCGCCGGAGGAACTGCTGGCCGCGATCCGGGTGGTCGCCCAGGGCGACTCGGTGGTCGCCCCGTCGATCACCCGGCGGCTGCTCGACCGGTTCGCCGGCCGGCTCGGCCCTGGCCCGACCGAGGACCCCAAGCTGGCCCAGCTCACCGAGCGGGAGCGGGAGATCCTGCTGCTGGTGGCGCAGGGGCTGTCCAACGCCGAGATCGCCGCCCGGGTGCACGTCGCCGAGGCCACCGTGAAGACCCACGTCGGGCGGATCCTGGCCAAGCTCCAGCTCCGCGACCGGGTGCAGGCCGTGGTGCTGGCGTACGAGAGCGGGCTGGTCATCCCCGGCGGCTGAGCCGCCGTACGACCTGGGTCGTACGGGTCCGCCCGGTCAGGGGCACCCGTGGTCGCAGCACGGTCGAGCGCGCGGGTGGACGCCGCCCCGCCGGCCCGCCCATAGCGTCGGAGACGTCCCACCAACGATCTCCACGGGGAGCGCCACGTGTCCGTCGCACCTCCCGCGCACGCCGCCGCCGGCGTCGCGGTCACCGCCCGCGGCCTGTCCAAGCGGTACGGCAGCGGCCAAACCGCCGTCGTCGCCCTGGACGGCGTCGACGTCGACTTCGCCGCCGGCCGGTTCACCGCCATCATGGGCCCGTCCGGCTCCGGCAAGTCCACCCTCATGCACTGCCTGGCCGGCCTGGACCGGCCCACCGCCGGTGCGGTGCGCATCGGCGAGGCCGACCTCACCCGGCTCGACGACCGCCGGCTCACCCTGCTGCGCCGGGACCGGGTCGGCTTCGTGTTCCAGAAGTTCAACCTGCTGCCGGCGCTGAGCGCCGAGGAAAACATCGTGCTGCCGCTGGCCATCGCCGGCCGCCGCCCCGACCCCGGCTGGCTGCGCCAGGTGGTGGCCGCGGTGGGGCTCACCGACCGGCTGCGGCACCGGCCCGCGGAGCTCTCCGGCGGGCAGCAGCAACGGGTGGCGGTGGCCCGCGCCCTGATCACCAAGCCCTGGGTGATCTTCGCCGACGAGCCCACCGGCAACCTGGACTCCCGGGCCGGCGCCGAGGTGCTGCGGCTGCTCCGCGAGGCGGTCGACACCCTCGGGCAGACCGTCGTCATGGTGACCCACGACCCGGGGGCCGCCGGGTACGCCGACCGGGTGGTCTTCCTCGCCGACGGCCGGCTGGTGCGCGACCTCGACGCGCCCACCGCCGAGCGGGTCCTGGACGCGCTCGCCGGGCTCGACCCGGCCCGCGAGGCGGTGGCCCGGTGATCCGGCTGACCCTGCGCTCGCTGCGCGCCGAGGCGCTGCGCCTGCTGCTCTCCGCGCTGGCCATCGTGCTCGGCGTGGCGTTCGTCGCCGGCACGCTGATCTTCGTCGACGGCATGCGGGCCGGGGCGTACGAGCGGGCCGGCACCTTCGACCGGCACACCGACCTCGGCGTCTACGCCGAGTCCGAGGCGCTGCCGCCGGCCCTGGTCGACCGGGTGCGCGCGGTCGACGGGGTGGCCGCCGCGGCCGGCGAGCTGACCGGCTCCGGCGGGGTGCTCGGCGCCGACGGCCGGCCGGTGCTCGGCTACGCCGTGCTCGCCGCCATCCCGGTCGAGCCGGCCCTGCGCTCGTACGACGTGGTCGCCGGCCGGCTGCCGGACCGCCCCGGCGAGGTGGTGCTGGACGCGCCGACGGTCGCCGCCGAGGGCTTCACCCTCGGCGCCCCGGTCCGGATCGGCGGGGCCGGGGGAGCGGCCCGGCCGTACACCCTGGTCGGCACGGTCGACGTGGCCGACACCGCGCGCGACGTCGGCGGCCCGTTCATCGGCCTGGTCGGCTCCGACGCCCTCGCGGTCACCGGGGAGCGCGGGTACGGCCGAATCATGGTGGCCGCCCGGCCGGGCGTGGCCGAGGCGGAGCTGGTCGACCGGGTCGCCGCGGCGGCCGGCGCCGGGCCGAGCGTGAAGACCCGCCAGCAGATCCTCGACGACGCCGTCGACGAGGCGGTCCGCAGCCTGGAGCAGTTCAACATGGTGCTGCTCACCTTCGCCGGGGTCGCGGTGGTGGTGGCCGGGTTCGTCATCGCCAACACGTTCGCCATCGTGCTGGCCCAGCGGACCCGGCGGACCGCGCTGCTGCGGCTGGTCGGGGCGACCCGCGGGCAGCTGTTCCGCGCCGCCCTGCTGGAGGCGGCGGTGGTCGGCCTGGCCGCCTCCGCGGTCGGCGTGCTGCTCGGCGTCGGCCTGGCCGCCGGCCTGGGTGAGCTGATGTCCCGGCTGGACGCGCCGGCCTCCGGCGGGCTCACCGTCACCGCGCCGACGGTGCTGCTCAGCCTGGTGCTGGGCACCGCGATCACGGTCGGCGCGGCGCTGCTGCCGGCCTGGCGGGGCACCCGGATCGCCCCGGTCGCCGCGCTCACCGACGCGGCGGTGCAGCCCACCCGGGGCGCCGGCCGGTTCCGGCTGGCCGCCGGCGCGGTGGTCTTCGCCACCGGGATCGCCGCGCTGGTCGGCGCCGCGTTCGCCGTGCAGGTGCTGCTGGTCGCGGCCGGCGGGGTGCTGACCTTCTTTGGCCTCGTGCTGTTCGGGCCGGCGCTGGTGCCGGCGCTGGTGCGGGTGTTCGGCTGGCCGGCCCGCCGGGTGTTCGGGGCGACCGCCGGCCTGGCCGTGGCGAACGCCGTCCGCAACCCACGGCGGATCGCCGCCACCGCCACCGCGTTGGTGATCGGGATTGGCCTGGTCTCCGCCTTCGTGGTCGGCGCGCGCAGCACCAAGGACGGCATCGAGCGCAGCGTGGACGCCGAGATCGGGGTGGACCTCGTGGTCACCGGGATCGGCGGCGACCTGCCGGCGACCCTCGCCGGCGAGCTGCGCGCCCGCCCCGAACTCGGCGTGGTGCACGAGCAGCGCAGCGCGGTCTCCGCCGGGATGGAGATCCGGGCCGCCCACCCGGCCCTGGTCGCTCGGACGCTGACCGGGGTGGTCGCCGGCGACCTCGACGGGTTCGGCCCCGGCACGGCGCTGGTGCACCGGGAACTGGCGCAGGCGCACGGCTGGACCGCCGGCTCGACGGTCACCGTGCGGGGCCGGGCGCTGCGGGTCGCCGCCGTGGTCACCGACGACGGGCCGGGGCCGGCCGGCAGGTCGGTGCCGGCCGGTCACGTGATCGAGGTGGTCGACGACGACTTCACCGCGCTCTTCCCGGACCGGCGGGGCTTCCTGGCCGAGATCGACCCGGCCGACGGGGTCTCCGCCGGCTCGGCCCGCGCGGCCGTGGAGACGGTCCTCGCCCGCTACCCGACGGTCAACCTGATGGACCAGGCCGCGTACAAGGAGATGCTGACCAGCACGGTGGACATGCTGCTGGCGTTCGTCACCGCGCTGCTCGGGCTGGCCGTGGTGATCGCGCTGGTCGGGGTGGCCAACACACTGAGCCTGTCGGTGGTGGAGCGCACCCGGGAGAACGCCGTGCTGCGCGCGGTCGGGCTGACCCGGGGTCGGATGCGAGCCATGCTGGCGGTCGAGGCGGTGCTGATGGCGCTGGTCGGCGCGGTGCTCGGCGTGGGTCTCGGCACCGGCGTCAGCGCCGCCGCGATGGCCCTGCTCGGCCGGATCGGCGGGGACTTCCACGTGGTGCTGCCGCTGGGGCAGCTCGGGCTCATCCTCGGCGTCGCGGTGCTGGCGGCGCTGGGCGCCTCGGTGCTGCCGGCCCGCCGGGCGCTGTCCCGGCCGGTGGTGGAGGCGCTCGGCGACCAGTGACAACCCCGGGGTGACATCCGCCGGCCGGTCCCGCCCTTCCTCAGGGCGGCGGGACCGGCCAGCGGTGCCGGGTCAATCGGAGCCGCGGCGCCGCGCCGGGGTGTGGGCCGCGGCGTGCCGGCCGCCGGTACGCGCCGAAGCCCTACCTGCCCTCGACCCTAGCGCCGTCTTTGCCATCATGAGTCCGTTTTGAAAACACCGGTGCCCGTGGGGCGCCCGTGCCCTTCGTGGTCACGGCACCGACCCGCCGCCACCCGGGTCGGCCGTGGGCGAGGCCGGTGACTCCGTCGGCGGATCGACCGGCGGCGGGGCACCCTGGTCGGGGCCGGCGCGGCGGTGCTGGTCGCGCTCGCCGCGCTCGGCGCGGCGCTGGGCGCGGCCCGGGAGGCCAACGCGCCGGCCGTGGAGATGCCGACCACCGTGCCGGCGACCGCGCCGAGCCAGGCCGAGCTGCCGGTCCAGGACGAGGCGAGTTCGGTCGCCCCGGGGAACCGGCCGTTCCGACCGGCCGGGTCGACCGGCAGCCCGTCGGCCTCGGTGAGCCCGACCCCCAGCGCGCAGCCC
>NZ_QGSW01000074.1:0-19568 GCF_003176715.1 Micromonospora sp. S4605 | reverse complement strand
CCCATCGGGGCAAAGGGGGCGAGCAGCGGGTCCGGGTCGCCGCCGGCGGCCAGGTCGGCGATCAGGTCGGCGGTGACCGGGGTGAGCACGATGCCGTGTCGGTGGTGGCCGGTGGCGGCCAGCACGTCCGGCCGGCCGGGCAGCGGGCCGAGGATCGGGGCGTTGTCCGGCGTGCCGGGACGCAGCCCGGCCACCGTCTCCACCAGGTCGTACTCGGCCAGCTCGGGAAGCAGGTCGACGGCGGCGCGGAGCAGGCGCAGCACCGCGCCGGCGGTGACCGTCCGGTCGGCGCGCTCCTCGACCGTCGCCCCGACCACTACCTCGCCGCCCGCCCGGGGCACCAGGTAGACGTGCTCGCCGTCGGCGTACCCCCGGATCACGTGCTGGAAGCCCGGCGCCTCGCCGCCGGGCGCGCGCAGCCGGAGCACCTGCCCCTTCACCGGCCGGACCGGCAGCCCGGTCAGCGCGGCCGCGCCGCAGCCGGCCGCCACCACGGTGACCCCGGCGTCCAGCTCGGACAGCGCACGCACCGCCTGGGGCACCAGCACCGCGCCGGCCGCCGTCGCCGCCGCCAGCAGCGCCGGCACCAGCAGCCGCGGGTCGACCTGGTGGTCGGTGGGGGCCAGCGCGCCACCGCGCACCCGGGGCGCCAGCGCCGGCTCGCGGTCGCGCAGCTGCGTCGGGCGCAGCGGCGTCACCGGCAGCCCCAGCTCCTGCTGGTACGCCCAGAGCCGGCCCGCCTCGGCCAGGTCGTCGGCGGTGAGCCCGACCATCAGGGTGCCCTCGGTGCGGTAGCCGAGCGGCAGCCCGGTGGCCTCGGTCAGCTCGGCGGCGAACGCCGGCCAGCGGGCCGCGGAGTCGCAGAGCAGCCCGGTCAGCTCCCGCTCGCCGAAGTACGCCTCGGCGACCGGGGAGAGCATCCCGGCGGCCACCGCCGACGCCCCCGAACCCGGGTCCGGGTCGTGCACGACCACCCGCAGCCCGCGGGCCGCGCAGCGCCAGGCGACGGCCAACCCGATCGGCCCCGCGCCGACCACCGCCACGTCCGGCCGGCCGCTGGTCAGCACGTCAATGCCTGGAGCAGCTCGGCGGTGGCCCGGCCCGGGTCGGCGGCGCCGGAGAGCGCGCCGACCACCGCCACCCCGTACGCCCCGGCGGTCCGCAGCGCCGGCACGGTCGCGGCGGTGACCCCGCCGATGGCGATCACCGGCACGTCCACCGCGGCGGCCACCGCGGCCACCCCGGCGGGGCCGATCGGGTCCGGCAGGCCGGTCTTGGTGCCGGTCGGGTGACAGGGGCCGACGCCGAGGTAGCTGGCGCCGGCGGCGACCGCCTCGGTGGCGGTGCCCGGGTCACGCGCGGTGGCGCCGAGCACGGCGGCGGAGCCGAGCACCCGACGGGCCGCGCCGACCGGCAGGTCGTCCGCGCCGACGTGGCCGCCGCCGGCGCCCACCGCCAGCGCCACGTGCAGCCGGTCGTTGACCAGGCAGGTCGCGTCGTACCCGGCGCAGAGCGCGAGCACCCGGCGGGCCAGGTCGTACGCCTCCCGGTCGGTCGCGGAGTCCTCCACCCGGACCTGCACCACCAGCTCGGCGCGGGCCACCGCGAGGGCGGCCCGGACGACGGTGAGCGGATCCCGCCCGGGTCGGGTGTCGGTGACCAGATGCAGTCGCCCAAGGGACGGCACGGCAACACTCCTCCCTGCGCCGGCATTACCCGGATCAGGTTCGACGGTCGGGGGCTGTCAGCCCCCCTCTCAGCCCGGTCCACCGGGCTCCCGTGGGTTACGTCCGTGTCACCGTACGACAGATCCGCCGGCCTGCCAAGGCGGGGTCCGCCAACCGGGCGGCGCCGGGGCCGGCGCGGCGGACGACCCTCGATGCGTCCCGACGACTGAGCACTTCGTACGGTCCTGTTCGGAATGTCGCCCGCCGTTGCGAAACCGTTACCGGCCGGCATCTTGCCCGCAACGCATCCAGCGGGATTAATTTGTTCAGCGATTCGACAAAATGCCGGCGCGGACATCCTGGCACGGTGTTCGCTCCGGTCCATCCGGGACGGTCTTCGGCGAGCCGGCCCCCGCGATCCCCTGTCCACCGCGACATAGGAGGCGGCGTGTCCCGATCTCGTCGTGCCCGCACACCCGTCCTGGCCACCCTGCTACCCCTCGCGCTCGCCGCGAGCACCCTGTTCGGCGCCCCCGCCGCGCAGGCCGCACCCCCCGCGCAGGCCGCACCCGCCGCGCAGGCCGCACCCCCCGCGCAGGCCGCACCGCTGAAGGCGCCAGCCGCGCAGGCCGCACCGCTGAAGGCGCCAGCCGCGCCGGCCGAGCCGCTGAAGGCGCCCGCCGCGCCGCTGGCAGCACCCGCGCCGGCGGCCGACGAGCCGTTCTCGGTGCTGGTGTTCTCGAAGACCGCCGGCTTCCGGCACGACTCCATCCCGACCGGCGTCGCCGCCATCCAGCAACTCGGCGCCGAGCACGGGTTCACCGTCGACACGACCGAGGACGGCGCCGCGTTCAGCGACGACAACCTCGCCCGGTACCGTGCGGTGATCTGGCTCTCCACCACCGGCGACGTCCTCGACGGCGAGCAGCAGGCCGCCTTCGAGCGCTACATCCGCGCCGGCGGCGGCTACGTCGGCATCCACGCCGCCTCGGACACCGAGTACAGCTGGGCCTGGTACGGCGACCTGGTCGGCGCGTACTTCGCCAGCCACCCGGCCAACCAGCAGGCCACTGTCAAGGTGGAGGACCACGCCCACCCGGCCACCGCCGGGCTGCCGGAGCGCTGGTCCCGGTTCGACGAGTGGTACAACTACCAGTCCAACCCGCGTCCCGACGTGCACGTGCTGGCCAGCCTGGACGAGACCAGCTACTCCCCCGGCGCGGGGGCGATGGGCGCCGACCACCCGATCGCCTGGTGCCACGACTTCGAGGGCGGTCGCGCCTGGTACACCGGCGGCGGGCACACCCGCGAGTCGTACGCCGAGCCGCAGTTCCTCACCCACCTGCTCGGCGGCATCCGATCCGCGGCCGGGGTGGCGGACGCCGACTGCGGCGCCTCGCTGACCAGCAGCTTCGAGAAGGTGACCCTGGACAGCAACACCAGCAACCCGATGGAGCTGGACGTCGCCCCGGACGGGCGGGTCTTCTACGTCGAGCGCGACGGCCGGGTGCAGATCGTCAAGCCGGACACCGGCAGCACGGTCACCGCGCTCGACCTGGACGTCTTCACCGGCAACGAGGACGGCCTGATCGGCATCCGGCTCGACCCGGACTTCGCCACCAACAACTGGGTCTACCTCTACTACGCCCCGAACGACGGGATCGCCCGCAACCTGCTCTCCCGGTTCACGGTGACCGGCGACAGCATCGACCCGGCCAGCGAGAAGCAGGTCCTGCGGGTGGACACCCAGCGCAACACCTGCTGCCACGCCGGCGGCAGCATGGCCTTCGACAGCGCCGGCAACCTCTACCTGGCCACCGGCGACAACACCAACCCGTTCGAGTCGAACGCGTTCACCCCGATCGACGAGCGGCCGGGACGGCAGGACTACGACGCGCAGCGCACCTCCGGCAACACCAACGACCTGCGCGGCAAGGTGCTCCGGATCCACCCGGAGGACGACGGGACGTACACCGTCCCGACCGGCAACCTGTTCCCGGCGGGCACCGAGAAGACCCGGCCGGAGATCTTCGCGATGGGTTTCCGCAACCCGTTCCGGATCGGCATCGACCCAGGCACCGACACCCTCTACGTCGCCGACTACGGGCCGGACGCCAGCGCCGCCAACCCGGACCGCGGCCCGGAGGGCACTGTCGAGTGGAACATCGTCGCCACCCCGGGCAACTACGGCTGGCCGTACTGCACCGGGGCGAACTACGCCTACAACGACTACACCTTCCCGTCCGGCCCGAGCGGGCCGAAGTTCGACTGCGCCGCGCCGGTGAACGACTCGCCCAACAACACCGGTCTCACCAACCTGCCGCCGGCCATCCCGGCCACCGTCGACTACGACTACAGCGGCAACCCGCGCTTCCCGGAGATCGGCGGCGGCGGGGCGCCGATGGGCGGCCCGGTCTACCGGTACGACGCCGAGCTGAACTCGGACCGCAAGTGGCCGGCGTACTACGACGGCAAGGCGCTCTTCGGCGAGTGGAACCAGTCGAAGATGTACACGATGCAGCTCACCGCGGACGGCAGGAGCCTCGTCGACATCAACCAGCTCCTCACCGGGATGACCATGCTCCGGCCGATGGACTTCGAGTTCGGCCCGGACGGCGCGCTCTACCTCATCGAGTGGGGCAGCGGTTTCGGCGGCAACAACGACAACTCCGGCGTCTACCGGATCGACTACATCGCCGGCGACCGGGCCCCGATCGCGGAGGCCAGCGCCCAGCCGACCTCCGGTCCAGCGCCGCTGACCGTCGCCTTCTCCAGCGCGGGCTCCCGCGACCCGGACGGCGGCACGCTCAGCTACGCCTGGGCGTTCGGCGACGGGCAGACCTCCACCGAGGCGAACCCGACGCACACCTACGCCGAGCCCGGGACGTACAACGCGCAGCTGACCGTCACCAACCCGAAGGGCCGGACCGCGGTGGCCAACGTGCCGGTCACCGTGGGCAACACCGCGCCGACGGTGACCATCGAGTTCCCGCCGGACGGCGGCTTCTTCGACTGGGGTGACCAGGTCCGCTACACGGTCACGGTGACCGACCCGGAGGACGGGGAGATCGACTGCGACCGGGTCCGGCTCCAGGTGCTGCTCGGTCACGACGAGCACGCCCACCCGCTGGAGCAGCACACCGGCTGCACCGGCACGGTCCAGACGTCGCTGGCCTCCGGGCACGGTGCCGAGGCGAACGTCTTCGCCGTCTTCGAGGCCACCTACACCGACCTGGGCGGCGTCGAGGGCGCCGGGCCGCTCACCGGCCGGGCCATCGAACAGCTCCAGCCCAAGCGCAAGCAGGCCGAGTACTACAACGCCACCGGCCGGGCGCCGGGCTCGACCGGCGGCGGGGACCCGGGCGTGCAGCGCGAAACCACCGGCGACCCCGCCGGCGGCGGCCAGAACATCGGGTTTATCGAGGACGGCGACTGGTGGTCGCTCGCCCCGGCGGACCTGACCAACATCACGTCGATCCGGTTCCGGGCGGCCTCGGCCACCAGCGGCGGCCGGATCGAGGTCCACGCGGGCGCGGTCGACGGGCCGCTGGTCACCTCGGCCACCGTGCCGGGCACCGGCGCCTGGCAGACGTACACGGACGTGACGGCACCGGTCACCGGCGCCGCGAGCGGCTCGCTGTACTTCGTGGCGAAGGACCCGAACGGCGGCGCGGGGTCGCTGCTCAACGTCAACTGGATGGACTTCCTCGGCCGGGGCGTCACCGAGAACGCACCGCCGGTGGTCACCGCCACCGCCACCCCGACGACCGGCACCGCGCCGGTCACCGTGGCGTTCGACGGCACGGCCACCGACGCCGAGGGCGACACCCCGCTGACGTACGCCTGGGACTTCGGTGACGGCGGCACGGCGTCCACCCTGGACGCCACGCACACCTACCCCGTCGCGGGCACCTTCACCGCCACCCTGACGGTGACCGACAGCAAGGGCGCGAGGTCGTACACCACGGTGCCGGTGCGGGTGGACGCGCCGAACACGTCCTGCTTCGGGGCGCGCTCGGACGACTTCACCGGCACCAGCCTGGACCGGGCCCGGTGGACCAGCGTGGTCCGGGAGAACCAGCTGTACTCGGTCTCCGACGGCGCGCTCCGGCTGCCCACCGCGGTGGGCGACCTCTACGGCGGGCGCAACGACGCCACCAACCTGGTGCTCCAGCCGGCACCGGCCGGCGCCTGGCAGGCGACCACCCGGGTCACCCTGCCGCTGACGGCCAACTACCAGCAGGCCGGCCTGCTGGTGTACGGCGACGACGAGAACTACGCCAAGCTGGACCTGCTCTACTCGGGCAGCCGGCGGGTGGAGTTCATCCGGGAGACCGCCGGCGCGCCGCGCAACGAGGCCGCGGACAGCACCGCCGCGCCAGCCGGTGACACCGTGCACCTGCGGCTCACCAGCGACGGGACGAACCTGACAGCGGCCGTCTCGGCCGACGGGCAGACGTTCACCCCGGTGGGCCGGTCCGCCGAGCTGGCCGGCATCACCAACCCGCGGATCGGGCTCTTCGCCCTCAACGGCGGCACCGACGCGCCGGTGGTGGAGGCGGCCTTCGACTGGTTCCAGGTCTCGCCGGACTCCCCGGCCGGACCCGTCGACCCGTCGGACGAGTTCACCGGCGACGCGCTGGACAAGTGCCGGTGGGACGCGATCCTGCGGGAGAACCCGACGGGCTACCGGGTGACCGGCGGCGCGCTGCGGATCGACGTGCCGAACGGCGACATCTACGGCTCCGGCAACTCCGGGCCGGCGAACTTCATCCTCCAGAACGCCCCGTCGGGTGACTGGACGCTGGAGACGAAGGTCGACGGCAGCCTGCTGAACGAGCAGTACCAGCAGGCCGGCCTGATCGTGCACGCCGACGACGACAACTACCTGAAGTTCGACTACATCGTCGACAACCAGCCCGGGCAGCCGGTGACCCGGCGGATCGAGTTCCGCAGCGAGATCGGCGGCGCGGTGCAGAACCCGCAGCCGGAGGCGGGCAACCTGACCGGGTCGGTGTGGTACCTGCGGCTGGCCCGCACGGGCGACACCTTCACCGCGTCGTACTCGGCCGACGGGACGGCCTGGACGCCGTTGACGACGCTCACCAACAGCGCCGTCGGGGCGACGCCGAAGGTGGGTCTGTTCACCCTCGGCGCCAACCAGACCGCGTCGAAGACTGCCGCGTTCGACTACTTCCGGCTCACCACCGAGGCGGCCGACCGGACCGCCCCGGTGACCACGGCCACCGTCTCCGGCACCCCGACCGAGGGCTGGCACACCGGCCCGGTCACCGTCACGCTGACCGCCGCCGACGAGGACGGTGGCAGCGGGTTGGCCGGCACGGAGTACCAGCTCGACGGGGCGACCACCTGGACCGGGTACACCGGTCCGGTGCCGGTCAGCGGCGACGGCGAGCACGAGCTGCGGTTCCGCTCGACCGACCAGGCGGGCAACGTGGAGTCGACGAAGACCGTCACGGTCCGGATCGACGCCACCGCGCCGGTCACCTCGGCGACGTTCGCGCCGGCCAACGACGAGGGCTGGCACGACGGGACCATCCCGGTCGTGCTGACCTCGACCGACGCCGGCTCCGGGGTGAAGACGGTGGAGTGGGCGCTGGACGGTGGCGCGTGGACGCCGTACTCGGCGCCGGTCGAGGTGACCGGCGACGGGCAGCACGAGCTGCTGTTCCGGGCCACCGACAACGCGGGCAACGCCGAGACGCTCAAGTCGGCGGTGCTGCGGATCGACGGCACGAAGCCGACGCTGCTGGTGTCCGGGATCGCCGACGGCCAGCTCTACGGCGACAGCCAGGACGTCCGGGTGTCCTGGCAGGCGGTCGACCCGACCTCGGGCATCGCGTCCGTGGTCGGCGAGCTGGACGGCCGGCCGTACGCCAGCGGCACCCTGCAGGCCATGTACGAGCTGCCGCTCGGCCTGCACGAGCTGACCGTCACCGCGACCGACAAGGCGGGCAACGTCACCACCTCGGAGGTCCGGTTCTTCGTCACCACCTCGTTCCGGGACATGCAGAACCTGCTGGACCGGTTCAAGGCGACGAGCCGGCTCTCGACCAAGGCGCACAAGCAGTTGTCGGCGAAGCTCGACGAGGCGCGCAAGGCCGAGGCGGCCGGCAAGGACGAGCGGGCGATCAAGGCGCTGACCGCCTTCCGGGCGCTCGCCGCCGACGCCACCCTGGTGCCCGAGGCCGAGATCCGGGACACCCTGGTCCGGGATGCCGACGCCATGATCGTCCGGCTCGGCGGCGCGGCCAGCGAGGCCGGCGTCCGGGCGAACGACGGTGAACCGGTCGACGGCGCCGGCCGGCTCGGTGGCGATCCCACCCGGATCGCCCCCGGCCGCCGGCTCTGATCCGCGGTCCCCTTCCCACCGCGCCGGCGGTGGGAAGGGGACCTCCCGCACGTCCCGTGAGGAGACGCCCGTGACGCGTACCTGGCAGGCGATCGCCGCCGCGCTCGTCGGACTGGCCCTGGCGTTCCTGGCCACCACGCCGGCCGCCGCGCACACCGGAAAACTCAAGCTCACCGTGGCCGGCGACGGGGCCGACGGGGTGACCGTGCAGGCCGTGTACGCCGACGGGCACCGCCTGGACAAGGTGGTCCGGCTCACCCTCAACGCCACCGGTCCGGACGGCCGGCGGGTCGGGCCGGTGCAACTGGAACCGGCCGCCGAGGGTCAGGGCTTCTACGCCAGCGGTCCGATCCTCTCCCCCGGCCGGTGGCGGGTCACGGTGAGCGCCCCGGCGCCGCACCGGGGCGAGGCCAGCGCCCAGGTGGAGGCGCGGACCGCACAGTCGCCGCCACCGGCGCCCGCGCCGGTCGCGGCGACCGCACCGGCGGCCGGCACCGGCGACACTGCCCGCGACGGGGGTGCCCGGTGGTGGCCGCTCGCGCTGGCCGGCCTCGGGCTCGCCGTCCTGGCGGTGGCGGTGCCGCTCGCCCGGCGCCGCCGCGCCTGACGCCCTCGATCCCGGGCCGAGCGGCGACGCCCGGGCGTGCTGGTGGCTTGTCGGTGGGCTCGCCACTGCGCCGACGTGGTGGTGTTCCGCTGCGGTCGCGCCGCCCCGTCGGCGCGGCGTCGGTCACCGCTGACGGCGGCGGCTGCCCGGGCGTTCCGTGCGGCCGCCGGTCCGTCGGAGGTCAGAGGATGGCGCGCAGGGCGTCGAGGTCCTCGTCGGTGGGCTGCCAGGCGCCGGCGGTGGCGTTGGCGAACACCTGCTCCGGCGTGGTGGCGCCGGCGATCACCGAGGTCACCGCGGGCTGGGCGGCCAGCCCGCCGATGGCCACCTGGAGCATCGACAGCCCCCGCTCGTCCGCGTACGCCTCGATCGCCTCGATGGTGTCCCAGTCGGCGGCGGCGAGGCGCTGCGCGTACCGGCCGCCGGCGGAGAGCCGGCTGCCGGGCGGCGGGGTCTGGTTCCGCTGGTACTTGCCGGTGAGCAGCCCGTTGGCCAGCGGGAAGAACGGCAGCATGCCGAGCCCGAACCGCTCGCAGGCGGGGATGACCTCGGCCTCGACGGAGCGCTCCAGCAGGCTGTAGTGGTTCTGCGCGCTGATGAACCGGGTCCGGCCGGCGGACGAGGCCACCCAGTCGGCGTCCGCGATCTGCCAGCCGGCGAAGTTGGAGTTGCCCAGGTAGCGCACCTTGCCGGCGCGGACCAGGTCGTCCAGCGCGGCGAGGGTCTCGTCGATCGGGGTGCCCGGGTCCGGCTCGTGCATCTGGTACAGGTCGATGTGGTCGGTGCCGAGCCGGCGCAGCGACGCCTCCACCGCCCGCGCGATGTAGCGGCGGGCGCCCCGGGCGCCGAAGTCCGGCCCGTTCATGCCGTGCATGTCCATGCCGAACTTGGTGGCCACGACCACGTCGTCCCGGCGGCCCTTGAGCGCCTGGCCCAGCAGCTCCTCCGAGCCGCCCTGCGGCTCGCCGTAGATGTCGGCGGTGTCGAAGAAGTTGATCCCGGCGTCCAGCGCGGCGTCGACCACCGCCCGGGTGCCGTCGAGGTCGAGCTTGCGGCCGAAGTTGTTGCAGCCGATGCCGACCACGGACACCACGAGCCCGGAGTCGCCCAGCCGGCGGTAGGTCATCTCAGTCACGAGATCAACCCTATGCCGGCCGGGCGTTCCGCCGCCCGGTGGACGGCTCAGCCGACGTCCCAGACCGGCTCGGGGGTCTCCACCACCTCGCCGTCGCCCCGGAAGAGCACGAACCGGTCGAACGAGCGGGTGAACCAGCGGTCGTGGGTCACCGCGACCACCGTGCCCTCGAACGCGGCCAGCCCGGCTTCGAGGGCCTCCGCGCTGGCCAGGTCCAGGTTGTCGGTGGGCTCGTCGAGCAGCAGCAGGGTCGCCCCGGACAGCTCCAGCAGCAGCACCAGGAAGCGCGCCTGCTGGCCGCCGGAGAGGGTGCCGAACCGCTGGTCGCCCTGCCCGGCCAGCTCGTAGCGGGACAGCGCCGCCATCGCCGCGTGCCGGTCCATGCCGGCCCGGTGGTCGTCGCCCCGCCAGAGGATCTCGACGAGGGTCTTCGCCATCAACTCCGGCCGGTCGTGGGTCTGCGAGAAGTGGCCGGGCCGCACCCGGGCGCCGAGACGGGCCACCCCGTCGTGCGCCACCGGGGCGAGCGCCGCGGCGCCGTCGACCGGGCCGTTGGCCGGGTCCGGGTCGGTGCCGCCGCGGGCCAGCAGCCGCAGGAAGTGCGACTTGCCGGTGCCGTTGGCGCCGAGCACCGCCACCCGGTCGCCGTACCAGATCTCCAGGTCGAACGGGTAGGTCAGGCCGTCCAGCTCCAGCTTGTCGCAGATCACCGAGCGCTTGCCGGTCCGCCCGCCGGTCAGCCGCATCCGGATGTCCTGGTCCTTCGGCGGTACGGGCGGCGGCCCGGCCTCCTCGAACTTGCGCAGCCGGGTCTGCGCGGCCTGGTAACGCGAGGCCATCCCATCGTTGTACGCGGCCTTCTGCTTGTACATCAGCACCAGCTCCTTGAGCTTCTGGTGCTCCTCGTCCCAGCGTCGGCGCAGCTCGTCGAGCCGGGCGTGCCGGGCCACCCGCGCGGAGTGCCAGCTGGCGAAGCCGCCCGGGTGCACCCAGGCGCTGCCGCCCTCCACCGCGACCACCCGGTCGGCGGTGTGCGCCAGCAGTTCCCGGTCGTGGGAGACGTAGAGCACCGACTTGCCGGACTCGCGCAGCCGCCCCTCCAGCCAGCGTTTGCCGGGCACGTCGAGGAAGTTGTCCGGCTCGTCCAGCAGCAGCACCTCGTCCGGGCCGCGCAGCAGCAGTTCCAGCGCGAAGCGCTTCTGCTGGCCGCCGGATAGGGTGCGCACCGGGCGCTCCCGGGCGGCGTCCCAGGGCAGGTCGAGCACGATGGTGGCGACGGTGTCGAAGAGCACCTCGGCGTCGTACCCGCCGGCCTCGCCCCAGGCCGCCAGGGCGTCCGCGTACGCCAGCTGGGCCTTGCCGGCGGCGGTGCTGTACTTGCCGCGCACCTCGGCCGCCCGCATGGCCGCCTCGGTCGCGGCGAGCCGGTGCCCGGCGTCGCGCAACGCCGGCGGGGCGAGCGAGAGCGCCAGGTCGGCCAGCGTCGACTCGTCGCCGATCATCCCGATGAACTGGCGCATCACGCCCAGCCCCCCGGTACGCGCGATCGCGCCGGTCTTCACCGGCAGGTCGCCGGCGACCATCCGCAGCAGGGTGGTCTTGCCGGCGCCGTTCGGCCCGACCAGCGCGACCTTGGCGCCCTCGCCGACCCGGAACGACACGTCGGCGAAGAGCTCCCGGCCGTCGGGGAGGGTGTGCCCGACCGCTGCCACGTCCACGTATCCCACGCCGGCATCCTGCCCGAGCACCCGCCGGGCGGCCCAACCAATTACCGGGTGACGCGCAGCACCCGGTAGCCCTTCTGGCTGGCCCGCCGCTCCACCTGCCAGCCCTGCTCGACCAGCCACCGGTGCAGCGAGTCGCCACCCAGGTGCCGGGCGACCACCAGCCAGGCGACCCCGTCCGGGGCGAGCCGGGGCAGCCAGCGCAGCAGCAGCCGGTGCAGCTCGTCCTTGCCGATCCGGATCGGCGGGTTGGACCAGAGCTGGGCGAAGGTCACCGAGTCCGGTACGGCGTCCGGGGCGGCGACGCGTACCCGGTCGGCGGCGCCGGTGCGCGCCGCGTTGGCGGCGGTGAGCGCCCGGGCCCGCTCGTTGACGTCGACCGCCCAGACCGTCGCCGCCGGTGCCGTGTCGGCCAGCACGCAGGTGATCGGCCCGAAGCCGCAGCCGAGGTCGAGCAGGTCACCGGTGGTGCCGGGGGCCGGCAGGTCGGCCTTGCGCAGCAGTACGGCGGTGCCGGGGTCGAGCCGGTCGGCGGAGAAGACGCCGCCGGCGGAGGTCAGCGTGTAGTCGCGGCCGGCGACGGAGAACTCGACCTCGCGCGGCGCGGCGGCGGTCGCGGGTTCAGCGGTGAAGTAGTGGTCGCCGGTCACGCCGGCAATTCTCGCACCGCCGGTGGGCGACGCCGGCCGGGGCCGCCTGGCCGGCGGGTGCAGCACGACACGAAACGCCGCGCACGACAATTTCCCATTATTACCCCCTAAAGGGACAATCACTCCTACTCTGGGCGACATGGTGTATCGGTACGAGTCCGATGAGGACGCATACGTGGAGTACCCGGGGTCCGGGTCCGACCGGTCGGTGCTCGGCGCCGGTCCGCCACCACCGGCCGGGCCCTCCCCGTCCCGCTTCCCGACCCCGTCGCTGCCCCGGGCCACCCGGGTGGCGCTGCCGCCCGCCGACGAACCGGCGCCGCCACGTGACCCGGTGCCGCCACGTGACCCGGTGCCGCCACGTGACCCGGTACCGCCGCGGGACCTGGTGCCGCCGGGCGAACCGCCCCGCACCGCGGGCTACGCCGCGCCTCCACCGGTGGAGCGATCCTTCGCGGAGACCTACTCCCCGCCGCCACCGGTCGAACGATCCCCCGCGGCGACCTCCGCCGCGCCGCCCGCCGCGCCGCCCGCCGAGTCGCCCCGGCCCGAGCGGTACTCTCCGCCGCCGACCGAGTCGCCGGGCGGCTACGCCACCGCCGGGCCGGCCGAGCCGGTACCGCCCCGCCGCGGCGGCGGTCGCATGTGGCAGGTGCTCATCGGCGGCGCCGCCGTCCTCGTGCTGCTCGCCCTCTGCGGTCTCGGCGCCGCCGCCCTGCTGATGGACCGCACCGGCAACCCGACGACGGAGCCCACCAACCAGCCGGGCGTCGCCCAGTCCGCCGCACCCGAGGCCGACTACCTCGACTCCCGGGACACCGACCAGGCGCCGCTCACCGCCAAGGAGGTCTTCCCCGGCAAGCAGCTGACGGTCAGCGACGGGCAGCCCGCGTACCAGGTGCTGAAGACCCAGTCCAGCGCCAGCTGCGCGGTGGCGGCCACCGACGAGGTCGCCGACCTGTTGGTCCGGCTCGGCTGCAGCCAGGTGGTTCGGGCCACGCTGCGCACCCCGGACCGCGACCACCTGGTCACCGCCGGCCTGTTCAACCTGACCGACCGGGCCAGCGCCGAGCGGGCCCGGGACCGGATCCGGCAGCTGCTCGACGAGCGGCAGGGCCGGTTCCGGGGCATGGCCGCCGACGCCGGTACGGAGGCGATGGCCACCGCCCCCGCCCGGGTGGGCTGGCAGGTACGCGGCCACTACCTCGCCTACGCGGTGGTCGCCCGGGCCGACGGCGAGACCATCAGGTCCGGTGACACCGCGGTCCGCGAGATCCTCTTCGACATGATCGAGCTGCACCTGAACCAGGGGGTGCTGGAACGGCGGGCCGACGGCGGCGTGGCCGGCCAGCCGACGGCGGGCCGGACCGACGACGGCACCGGCGCCGACAACGGCCGCCCCGAGGAGGACGAGCGCTCGGGCAACTGACCGCGCCGACGAGCACGGGTGCGCGGCCACCGGCCGCGCACCCGTCGCATGCGCGGGCCGGCGCGCCGGACGAGCCGGGTCAGATCCGGCCGGATCGCTCCGGGCAACCGGCGCGAGGCGGCCGGTGCGGCGTGGTCGGCGAGCGGGCCAGGCGGCCGGATCAGGCGGCCGGATCAGGCCGCGCCTGGGTAGCTGGCCCGGGCGACGTGGCCGGCCAGGGGCCAGGCCCGGCCGGACCAGGCCGCGCCTGGGTAGGCGGCTTACCCGCTCGGCGAGGAGGCTGGGCCGGCCGGGCGGCGTGCGGCCGGACCGGGCCGGCGGTCAGGACTCGGTCGGCACCCGGAGCCGGCGGGTGAGTTCGGCGCGGCGGGCGTACTCGGCCGGGTCGTCGGGGTAGCCGACCGCCACCAGGGTGAGCCCGTGCGCCGGCGCGACGGTCACCTCGCTGGACCGCTCCCGCCGGGTCAGCAGGCCCGCCGGCCAGTCCACCGGCCGACGGCCGTCCCCGGCCACCAGCATCGCGCCGACCAGGCTGCGCACCATCGCCTGGCAGAACGCGTCCGCCTGCACGGTGGCGACCAGCACCCCGTCCGGGTCGCGCCGCCAGTCCAGCCGGGTCACCTCGCGCAGCGTGGTGGCGTTCTCCTTCCGCCGGCAGTACGCGGCGAAGTCGTGCTCCCCCACCAGCCCGGCCGCCGCGGCGTTCAGCGCGTCCAGGTCGAGCGGCTTGGGCCAGGCCAGGATCTCGTGCCGGCGCAGCGGCTCCGCGCCGTACGGGGCGTCGGTGACCCGGTACTCGTAGCGGCGGAAGGTGGCCGAGAACCGGGCGTCGAAGTCGGCCGGCACCTCGGTCATCGCGCGTACCCGCACGTCGGTGGGGAGCAGCCGGGCCAGCCGGCGCAGCAGCGTCCCCGCCCGCTCCCGCCAGACCGCGGCGGGCAGGTCGAGGTGGCAGACCTGGCCGGTGGCGTGCACCCCGGCGTCGGTCCGGCCGGCCACGGTCAGCCCGGTCGCGACGCCCGCGCCGAGCACCAGGTCGAAGGTCTGCACGAGCACCCCGGCGACCGTACGCCGGGTCGGCTGGGCGGCCCAGCCGGAGAAGTCGGTGCCGTCGTACGCGACGTCCAACCGCAGCCGGGTGCGCTCGTCCACTCGTACCTCCGCCTCATGGGTCGGGCCCGGCACCCCGTGAGGGATGCCGGGCCCGCCGGTGGCCTGACTCAGGCCTTGTCGTTCTCGCCGGCCTCGTCGCTGTCCTCGCGCGCGGCCGGGGTGTCGCCGGACGCCGACACCGGCGGCTCGGCGTCCTGGTCACCCGCGTTCGACTTCGGGGTCTCCTCCGCCGGGGCGAGCGCCTCGACCTTGTCCTGCTGGGCCGCCTTGCGGGCGGCGGTCTTCTTGTTCGCCTTCGGCTCGGCGACCTGCAGCTCCTCGACCAGCTCGATGATCGCCATCGGCGCGGCGTCACCCTTGCGCGGACCGGTCTTCACGATCCGGGTGTAGCCACCGTTGCGGTTGGCGTACCGGGGCGCGATCTGGTCGAACAGGGCGTAGACCACGTCCTTGTCCTTGACGACACCCAGCACCCGCCGGCGGGACGCCAGGTCGCCGCGCTTGGCCTTGGTGATGAGCTGCTCGGCCAGCGGACGCAGCCGCCGGGCCTTCGTCTCGGTGGTCTGGATCTTGCCGTGCTGGAACAGCGCGGTGGCCAGGTTGGCCAGCATCAGCCGCTCGTGCGCGGGGCTGCCGCCGAGGCGGGGGCCCTTGGTGGGCGTGGGCATGCTTGGTGCTCCTCAGGTGTGGCGGCAGCGCGGACTAGAGCTGCTCGGTCTCGCGGTAGTCGTCGGTGTCGTAGTCGGCCTCGCCGAAGGCGTCCACGACGTGCGCCGGATCGAAGTTCGGAGCCGAGTCCTTCAGCCCCAGCCCCATCCCGGCGAGCTTCATCTTGACCTCGTCGATCGACTTCTGGCCGAAGTTGCGGATGTCGAGGAGGTCGGCCTCGGTACGCCCGATGAGCTCACCAACGGTGTTGATGCCCTCGCGCTTGAGGCAGTTGTAGGAGCGGACGGTCAGGTCCAGCTCCTCGATCGGCAGGGCCAGGTCCGCCGCCAGCTGGGCGTCCTGCGGGGACGGCCCGATGTCGATGCCCTCGGCGGTCTCGTCCAGCTCCCGGGCCAGCCCGAAGAGCTCCACCAGCGTCGACCCGGCGGAGGCCAGCGCGGTACGCGGGCCCATCGACGGCTTGGTCTCGACGTCGATGATCAGCCGGTCGAAGTCGGTCCGCTGCTCGACCCGGGTCGCCTCGACCCGGTAGGTGACCTTGAGCACCGGCGAGTAGATCGAGTCGACCGGGATCCGGCCGATCTCGGCGCCGGCCTGCTTGTTCTGCGCCGCCGTGACGTAGCCCCGGCCCCGCTCGACGGTCAGCTCCATGTCGAGCCGGCCCTTGCCGTTCAGGGTGGCGAGCTTCAGGTCCGGGTTGTGCACCGAGACGCCGGCCGGCGGCTGGATGTCACCCGCGGTCACGTCGCCCGGGCCCTGCTTGCGCAGGTACATGCTGACCGGCTCGTCGTGCTCGGAGCTGACGTTGAGCTCCTTGATGTTCATGACGAGCTCGACCACGTCCTCCTTGACCCCGGGGATCGTGGTGAACTCGTGCAGCACACCGTCGATCTTGATCGAGGTCACCGCCGCACCCGGGATCGACGACAGCAGCGTGCGCCGCAGCGAGTTGCCCAGGGTGTAGCCGAAGCCCGGCTCCAGCGGCTCGATGGTGAACCGGGACCGGGTCTCGTTGATCGACTCCTCGGAGAGGGTCGGTCGCTGGCTGATGAGCATGTCTTCTCTTCTCTTCCGGGGCGCCCGCCATATGACGCCCACGACACAAACCGTTCCGGCGGCCCGCCCCGGCTGGGGCGGGCCACCGCAACGAGCTCTTACTTGGAGTAGAGCTCGACGATCAGCTGCTCCTGGACCTGGGTGTCGATGACCTGCCGGGCCGGGAGCGAGTGCACGAGGATCTTCATCTGGCTGGGGATCGCCTCCAGCCACGCCGGGACCGTCCGCGAGCCGGCCTCGGCCTGCGCCACCAGGAACGGGGTGAGCTCCTTGCTCTTGCCCCGCACCTCGATGATGTCGTGCTCCTTGACGCGGTACGACGGGATGTCGACCTTCTTGCCGTTCACCGTGAAGTGACCGTGCTTGACCAGCTGACGGGCCATATCCCGGGACTTGGCGTAGCCAGCCCGGTAGACCACGTTGTCCAGCCGCGACTCGAGGATCTGCAGGAGGACCTCACCGGTCTTGGCCTGCTTGGCCACGGCCTCCTCGTAGTAACCGCGGAACTGCTTCTCCAGCACGCCGTAGACGCGGCGGGCCTTCTGCTTCTCACGGAGCTGGAGCAGGTACTCCGTCTCCTTGGTGCGGCCGCGGCCGTGCTGCCCGGGCGGGAACGGCCGGGACTCGAACGGGCACTTCGGGCCATCGCACTTGCTGCCCTTGAGGAACAGCTTCATCTTCTCCCGCCGGCAACGGCGGCAGTCAGCACCGGTGTAACGAGCCATCTCTCTCTAACCTCTCAGACCCGGCGACGCTTCGGCGGACGGCACCCGTTGTGCGGCTGCGGGGTCACGTCGGAGATCTGACCGACCTCCAGGCCCACGGCCTGCAGCGAACGGATGGCGGTCTCCCGGCCGGAGCCGGGGCCCTTGACGAACACGTCGACCTTGCGCATGCCGTGCTCCATCGCCCGACGCGCGGCGGCCTCGGCGGCCAGCTGCGCGGCGAACGGGGTCGACTTGCGGGAGCCCTTGAAGCCAACCTGGCCCGCGGAGGCCCAGGAGATGACCGCACCGGTCGGGTCCGTGATGGACACGATGGTGTTGTTGAAGGTGCTCTTGATGTGCGCCTGCCCGTGGGCGACGTTCTTGCGTTCCTTGCGCCGGACCTTCTTGACGGCGGCTCCGGCACGAGCCTTCGGTGGCATAAGTCTGTGCGCTCCTAGTTACTTCTTGCCGGGCTTCTTCTTGCCGGCGACGGTCCGCTTCGGGCCCTTGCGGGTGCGGGCGTTGGTACGCGTCCGCTGGCCACGCACGGGCAGGCCCCGGCGGTGCCGGATGCCGGCGTAGCAGCCGATCTCGACCTTGCGGCGGATGTCAGCGGCGACCTCGCGGCGCAGGTCGCCTTCAACCTTGTAGTTGCCCTCGATGTGGTCGCGGAGCTGGACCAGCTCCTCGTCCGTGAGGTCCCGGGCGCGCTTGTCCGGCGAGATGCCGGTGGCGGCGAGCGTCTCCAGGGCGCGGGTGCGACCCACGCCGAAGATGTAGGTGAGCGCGATCTCCATCCGCTTGTCGCGGGGGAGGTCGACGCCGACTAGACGTGCCATGTGCGGGCGTACTCCTCGTGGTGTTCTGGCGGAGGTGTGGACCCGTCCCATCCCGCTACCGACCGTCCCGTCCTTCCGGCGCCTTCCGCGCCGGCGACCGGGATCGGCCGCTGCCCGAGCGGGCCCCGGCCTCCGACCGGGGGTCAACCACGCAGATGTACGCGATGCGCACCTCTCGCGGCTGGGACGAGCTAGGTGATCTGTTGTCTGGATCCGCGGCCCGGACCGATCCGACCGGCCGTGTCACGGCCGGTGGGACTGGTTCAGCCCTGGCGCTGCTTGTGGCGCGGGTCGGTGCAGATGACCATGACCCGGCCGTGCCGGCGAATGACCCGGCACTTGTTGCAGATCCTCTTGACGCTCGGCTTGACCTTCACGGTTGCCTTACTTCCCATCTGGCCCGGAGTCGCGAGGTGCGACCCGGACGTCGAAGACGGACACGGGACGGCCCGGCCGTCGTCAGGCTTACTTGTAGCGGTAGACGATGCGCCCGCGGGTCAGGTCGTACGGCGAGAGTTCGACGACGACCCGGTCCTCCGGCAGGATGCGGATGTAGTGCTGCCGCATCTTGCCGCTGATGTGAGCCAGCACCTTGTGGCCGTTCGCGAGCTCCACCCGGAACATGGCGTTCGGCAGGGGCTCGATCACCCGACCCTCGATCTCGATGGCTCCGTCTTTTTTCGGCATGTCCTCCGCTGTCCTGACGTCGGTTGCTCCGGACGGCCCACAACGTCTTACACGGGTGACTGACCATGATCAGAAAGCCCGCGCCAGCCGCGGCTCCGAGTCCCACCGAAGCGCTTGGTGGGCATGCCGGAGTGGACGCTGTGCGCCGATCAGTCAGTGTACGCGCGCCTGCGCGCCGTCGCCAAACCGGCCACCAGCGGATTCACCGTACCGGGCAAATCCGGCATAAGGCCGGCCCCGACCCGCACGCCGGGTGCTCGCTCCGCCAGCCGCCGCCCGCTCACCGGCCGCGCCGCACGCCGCGCTCGGACCGGTCGCCGGCTGGTGGACGGAGCCCCGGCCACGGGGCGCCAGGGTCGCTAGTCGTCCGGGCCGCCGGCTTCCAGCGCCTGCCGGCGGGCCCGCTTCGCCAGCTTCCGCCGGCGCCGGCGCTCACGCTCGGCCACCCACCGCCGCGGCTCGCCCCCGGCCAGCCCAGTGACGGTACGCACCAACAGCACCGCGCCCCACGGCCCGGCCACCCAGCCCGGCCAGAAATAGAGCAGATCGCGGGCGAACAGGGAGGAAATCGCCCAGATCGCCACGACGATCGGCACCACCTGGAGGTACGGCATCCACACCTCGGCCAGCCAGCGGGCGGTCGCCGGGCGGGCCGGGGTGGCCTCCACCGGCTCCGCGAGCGCGGCCGCGGCCGGGGGCGCCACCGCCGGCAGATCCCGCACCAGCGCGTCCAGCTCGGCGTACGTGCGGGCGGCATAGGCCTGCTGCAACCGCTCGTCGTACTCGTACAGGTTCAGCCGGCCCTCGTCGAGCGCCGCCCGCAGCCGGTCGGCCACCGCCGCGCGGTCGGCATCGGCGGCCCGCATCCCGTCCCGCCTCTCCATGCCCGCAAGCATGCCACCACCCCACCAC